>DATHEN010000342.1:0-4014 GCA_035318565.1 Polyangiaceae bacterium | reverse complement strand
TGTTCGGGGTGGCGCTTCTGACGGTCTTCCTCGGTGTAGAAAATCGAAAAATGCCGTCCCAGCACGTCAGCGGCCGGGTAGCCCTTGATGCGCTCGGCACCGGCGTTCCACGAGGAGATGCGTCCTTCTGGATCGAGCATGAAAATGCCGTAGTCCCGCACGCTCTCGACGAGCAGTCTGAAACGCTCCTCGCTCTGACGCAGCGTCTGCGCGGCTCCGCGCCGCTCCGCGCCCATTGAGTGCATGTCAGCGCCGGCCGTCAATTCGTCGTCCTCGTTCGCATCGAGAGGCTCCCAGGTTTTCGTCCCACGATTGGGAACTGGACTTAAATGCGTGGTAAACAAATTTGAGTCGCGGGCTGCCGAAGGCAAGGACTATCGCTGTCGAGTGGTGCGGCTCCGCGCCCGGAGTGCTGGGTCACGCGAACGCATCGGCGACGACGACGCGTTGCCGTCCAGGCTCAAGTCGGGGCGCGCGCTCCATTTCGCCACACCGTGTCGCTCACTGACGTCGGGAGCGCGCCGCCAGTGCTCTCGAATCGCGAGGGATTCGTACCCCATTCCGCGGTCTGCGCGCGGTCCGGCACTTGCGCCTCAAGGCACGAGGATTGCAGCCTTTATTGACTCGATGCCGCATCTCGTGAGTACCGCCCACTCCATCTTCGCGGACGACCCGTGCAGTTCGTTCGATTCCGAACGGCAAGACGAGACCAGCGAAGAGTTTGCCAAGGTTCTCGGAGAGGTGCATGCAACGCTCGAGAGCGCAGGCATCGACTACGCGCTGATCGGTGGAATCGCCTCGAGCGTGTGGGGGCGGCCGCGCACCACGAAAGACATCGACGTGTTCGTGAGGCCGGCGGAGGCCGAACGCGTGCTCGAGTGCCTGGAGCCCTTGGGATTCGAAGTGGACAAGCTCGATCCGAAGTGGATCTACAAGGCGTTCAAGCTCGGCGTTCAAGTAGACGTCATCTTCGCGACGAAGGTCGGGCAGTATCTGGACGAGGAGTTTCTCAGCCATTGCAAGCTGGGCACGTTTCTGGGCTGCCGCGTGCGATTGGCCTCTCCGGAAGACTTGGTGCTCATCAAGGCCATCGCTCACGATGAAGGCTCGCCCCGGCACTGGCATGACGCGCTCGGAATAGTAGCCGCGCGCGACCTCGACTGGGACTACCTGGTGCAGCGTTCACGCCGCGGCGAGCGCCGGCTCCTGAGCCTTTTGCTCTACGCGCAGAGTATCGACTACGCGGTGCCGAATCGCGTGATTCAAGAGCTCGCGCAGCGCATCTGCGAACATTGAGGTTCATCATGGACTGTGATCGCGCGTATCTACCCGGGCATATCAAGGAGGCGCTCGCCACCGACGAACGAACTCACATGCTCGACGTGAATGTCGTCGTCACCGATGCTCAAGTGATTCTGATGGGCATCGTACCCTGCCAGCGCCGGCGACTCGCGGCCGAGCAGGTGGCGCTCGAGCTCATCCCCGCCCACATGACCCTGGTCAACTCGCTATGCGTGGAGAACTACAAGGAACCGACGGAAACGGAACACCTCGGCTGATTCGCGTCGCTGCCGTCGGTGACGTGCACGTCGGGGTCGATTCGAGCGCGTTCACGCCCGAACAGGTCGCGGACTTGCCCGAGTGCGCGGATCTACTGCTCTTGGCCGGAGATCTCACGCAGCACGGCTACGCGCGTGAAGCCGCCCGGCTCGCGGACGAGCTGGCGCGCGTGCCAATACCCGTCGTGGCGGTGTTGGGAAATCACGATTACCACCAGGGGGAACAAGCCGAGATCCGCGCGGAGCTGGAGCGTGCCGGGGCGACGGTGCTCGAAGGCGAGCGTTTCGTTCAGACGATTGCCGGCATTTGCGTCGGCGTAGCCGGAGTCAAAGGTTTCGGTGGAGGATTCGTGGGAGCGTGCGGTTCCGAGTTCGGCGAAGAGGAGATGAAAGCGTTCATCCGCCATTCACGGCTGCGCGCCGAGAGCCTGCAGACGGCTCTGGCGGGCCTCGAGTGTGAGCTCAAGATTGCACTCCTTCACTACGCGCCGGTTCCCGGTACTTTGCTCGGAGAAAAGCCGGAAATCTATCCGTTCTTGGGCTCGTACTTCCTGGGTGAAGCGGTGGACGGCGCGCACTGCGCTGCAGCCTTCCACGGCCATGCTCACCTCGGTACCGAGCGTGCCGTCACGGCCGCGGGAGTGCCGGTGCGCAACGTGGCGCGTCCCGTGATCCGACGCGCGTACAAGATCTACACGTTGAGCGCTGGCGTAGCGCTGGATGAAGCAGCGCAGCCCGGTTCCGGCGAGCTCGCCGCGCGCGTCCGCAAAGCGTCGTGAGAACAGCGCGCCTCGTTCACCGACGTCGATGGCCTTCAATTGACGGGTTCGTGCGCGGCTGCATGTTCGCGCACGGTGCGGACGTGCGGAGCGGGCAGCGCGACAGCGTCGTCCAACGCTATTTTCGCTGGCGCTTGGTCTCGGCGCGGCATGCGCGTAACATCGAGCAGTGACCAAAACATTTCCGATTCGCGGAGCTCATCTCGCCCGTGCCGTGTTTGGCCTCGGTTCTTTGGGCGGAGTGCTCGCCTCGGCCTACGGCTGCGATCCCGTCCCGAACCCTGGCACGCCCGTGTGCGAAGCGGGCGCGTTTCCGCAGGTAGTCACTGCGCTGGTGCCCGGGAATTCTCTCGCCCAACATCTCGCCGTGCACGAGCAGCACGCCTACTTCTTGAAAGAAAACATCAATTGCCCGCGCGGCTGCTCGGCCACCGTTTCGCTGCATCGCGTTCCGTTGTGCGGCGGTCCAGTGGAGAATATCGGCGCGCCCCTTTCCGGGGCCATTTCAGCCTCGTCCACGTCGTTGCACGAGCTGGCGGTGGGCGGGGGTTACGCTTACTACATTTCATCGCCACTAGCGCGCATCCGCATCGCCGACGGCACGCGTTCCACGCTGCCGATCGACGCCGCCTGTGCGGCGGACATGGCTGCCAATTCCAGCCACGTCTACGTGTACGATCGTTGTGCGCAGCGCATCGTGCGCGCGGCACACGGTGCGACTACGTTCCAGGTATTTGCCAGCGCTGCGACGGGAACGTCTCTGGCGCTCACGCCGAGCGCAGTGTTCTCTTCGCGCGGAGTGGCCGAAGTGTGGCGCACCCCACTCGATGGCTCGGCCAGCACATTGGTCTGGAACGGAGGTGGAGGCGCAGCCATCGTCGACCTTGCGGCAGACGACAGCGCCGTGATTGCGGCGCGCTCGATCCCATCCCCGAACGGTGAAGCCAGCATCACGCGTGTCCCGCTGAATGGCGCCGCTCCCGTAGATCTCGGAAAGGCGCTAGTGCAACCTCGTCCCGGGGTTCAGTCGGTAGTCGCGCCCGATATCACGGTCGTCGAAGACGGCAACGCCTACTTCAGAGCGCTCAATACCAATAACGGGGTCGAGCTGCGCCGTGCTCCGACCAGCGGCGGCCCCGTGAGCACCGTGGTGCGCCGCGCGCCGAATCACTTCAGCGCGGCGGGCGACCGTGTGTATTGGACGGAAGAGGGCGGCTTGTTCACGGCACTGCCGCAGCCGGCCGTGCCAGCGGGGACGGCGGTCGATACGGCTCCGCTGTTCGCGCGGCGCTACGACGGACCCGGAGCCAACGAGATCATCTTGCAGATCGCGGCGAGCCCCGACAGCAGCGTCGTGGGCATCGCCTACGTGACGGGCCCTTGGAGCCTGGGCGGGCCGCCGCAAATATTGTCGGGCGAGCGCGCCGCCGTCGCAAAATGGTCGGCGGACGGCTCTCACGTCTGGAGTACTGCGCTCGGTGACGTCGGTTCACAAGCGGCGTGTATCGGCGTCGATCCTTCCGGGATCATCACCGCCGTCGCAGACGAGTTCATTCCCGAGGCCCTGGCGATTCACCGCTTGCGACCCGATGGCACCCCGCTCTCCGTCACCCGCCAGCCGAGCGACGGCATCGGTACGGCGGAATGCGCCGTGGACGCC
The DNA here is from genome assembly GCA_035318565.1 of Polyangiaceae bacterium. Lineage (GTDB taxonomy): Bacteria > Myxococcota_A > Polyangia > Polyangiales > Polyangiaceae > DATDJP01. The sequence continues at coordinate 16 of DATHEN010000342.1, read as the reverse complement.
ACGGGCGCCGTGTACC
>DATHEN010000341.1:0-3019 GCA_035318565.1 Polyangiaceae bacterium | reverse complement strand
CATCTGACGCCGGTGTTCTTCGGTAGCGCCATCAACAACTTCGGAGTTCGAGAGCTCCTGAACGGCCTGGCAGAGCTCGCCCCCCCACCCCGCCCGCAGCCCGCCAAGGGACGCGTCGTGCAGCCCGACGAGGACGCCGTGACCGGCTTCGTCTTCAAGGTCCAGGCCAACATGGACCCGAAGCACCGCGACCGCATCGCATTCTTTCGCCTGTGCTCCGGACACTTCCGGCGCGGCATGAAGCTCACGCACGCGCGCAGCGGCAGCGTGCTCACGCTGCACAACCCCGTCATGTTCCTGGCTCAGGATCGCGAGCTCGTGGAGGACGCCTACGCCGGCGACATCATCGGCATCCCGAATCACGGCAAGCTCCGCATCGGCGATGCGCTCACGGAGGGCGAGCAGCTGAGCTTCACCGGAATTCCGAGCTTCGCGCCCGAGCTCCTGCAACGGGTACGGCCCAAGGATCCGATGCGCGCCAAACATCTGGGACGCGCGCTCGAACAGCTCGCCGAAGAAGGCGCTGCACGCGTTTTCAAGCCGCAGATCGGCGGCAACTGGGTGGTAGGCGTGGTCGGCGCTCTGCAGTTCGATGTGCTCGCGGATCGCATCCGGACCGAATATGACGTGCCCGTTCACTTCGAGGCTTCGGGGGTCATCACGGCGCGCTGGGTAGAAACCGAAGACGCGCAGCTCATGAAGAAATTTGCAGTCGAGAACGCGTCTTACATGGCAGAAGATCACATGCGAGCGCCGGTTTTCCTCGCCCGCAACAGCTGGCACCTCGAAACGGCGATCAAGGATTGGCCCGGGGTGCGCTTCTTGAAGACCAAAGAAGTAACGGACTGAGCGCGCCGAACCGCGCGCCTAGCTCGGGATTCGCGAGCAGAATCGCGCGCCAATCCCCAGCGGCTGCGCGCACGCCTCAAGCAGGCACTGGACGGCTGCTGGGCAGCGGCCTCATAACTCAGGCGTCGAGCTCTCGAGAAGGGCGCCATTCCACCGGGTCGAACCAAGTCGTGCTGCAGCCATTGAACCTCATGGGGTCGCTACGCCGATGCTGAGCGGTCTCGGCCGAGTTCGCACGGGTGAGCGGCGCGCCGTCGCATGGGCGTTCGCAACGCTCCTTTTCAGCATGGCGGCCCACGCCCTCTTGGAAACGGCGCGGGATGCGCTGTTTCTGGCCAACGTGCCGGCAGCCGAGCTGCCCTGGGTGTACTTCGCGATCGCCGCCGGCTCACTGGCCGTCACCTGGATCAATGAACGCCGAGCCGCGCGGACCACCTCGTACCAGCTCGCGGCCTGGCTGTTTTTATCCGCTGGATCGGTGCTCGCTCTCGAACTGGTGCTCGTCGATGCGGGCACCTGGGCGCTCTACGCGCTCTACGTGTGGTCGGGCGTGATCGCGACGGTGATCGTGACGCGCTTCTGGCTCCTGCTCGGCGAGCATTTCACGCTCACGCAGGCCAAGCGGCTCTACGGGATCATCGGAGCCGGTGGGGTGATTGGCGCGATCGTTGGCTCGGCGCTCGCTCGCCTGCTGCTGATGGAGCTCACGCCGCTGCACCTCTTGACGGTGGCGGCCGGGTCGTTCGTGCTGAGCGCCGCAGGCCCCTTGCTCATGCAGCCGCCGCAGCAGAGCAGTCCTTTGCCTGCTCCGCGCGAGAAAGAGCCTCTGGATATCAAGGGACTGCTCCAGAGCGGCTATGCGGTTCGAGTGGGATTGCTCATCCTGTGTTCGACGCTGGCGCTCACACTGGCCGACTACCTGTTCAAAACTCAGGTGGCGCGCAGTGTGCCGGCTCGGGAGCTCGGCAGCTTCTTCGCGAGCGTCTATCTGGGCCTGAACGTGCTCTCCTTGCTGGTGCAGCTCGCGCTGATCGGGCCGTTCGTGAGAGCTCTGGGAGTCAGCGGAGCGCTGGCCGTGCTGCCGTTGTTCCTGATCACGAGCGCCACGGGCCTCTTGTTCGGCGGCGGCCTGGTGTTTGCGTTGCTGCTCAAGGGCGGGGACGGCGCCCTGCGCCACTCGCTGCACCGCACGGTGACGGAGCTCCTGTTCGTGCCCATGAGCAACCGGCTGCGTAGCTCCGCAAAGACGCTGCTCGACGTGGTGGCGCAGCGCGGGGGCCAAGCCTTGGCGTCGCTGGCCATTCTCGCAGGACTCGCGCTCGGCACCGGTAACCAGTTCTTCGTTGCGTTGCTCATGCTCGTCGCGGCGCTCTGGATGTTCACGGCCTACGATTTGCGCGAGCACTACCTGAATTTGTTCCGGCAAACGCTGCGCGAATCGGCGGCCTTGCCGCATGCGCGCTTTCCGGGCTTGGATCTCGGTTCGCTCGAGTCGGTGATCGCAGCCCTGAACAGCCGGAACGACGCCGAAGTGCGCGCCGCCCTACAGATCCTCGCGGGTGACGGCCGCGCGCGCCTGATCCCCGCGCTCATTTTGTATCACCCTTCGCCCGAGGTGGTGGTGGACGCGCTCGAAATCCTCGATCGCTCCGACCGGCGCGATTTCATCCCCATCACCGAACGTCTGCTCGAGCAAGGGACGCCCGAAGTGCGCGCGGCCGTGTTGCGCCTGCGCAGCGCGCGACAGGTGAACGAGGAGCAGTTGAGGCGTTTGGTGGCCGATGACTGCCAGGTCGTCAGAGCCACGGCGCTCGTCATCCTGCTTCGGGCGGGGCTGGCGGGGCCAGCCGAGGACGTCGAGCTCCAGCGCATCGCGAGCCACGGCGGCGTGCCCGAAAAAATGGCGCTGGCGCAGGCTATCGCGCACAAGCCGGCCGGCATCTTCGAAGACGTCTTGATGCAGCTGGCGGCCGACGCCGACAGCACGGTGCGGAAGGCCGCTTTGGCCGGCATGAGCGCCGCGCCGAGCGCGCGCTATCTCCCGACGCTGATGCGCATGCTCTGCCAGCGGGAGCTGCGGGGCGCCGCACGCGAAACACTGCTGGCGCTCGGCGAAACGGCGCAGTCCTTTCTGGCCGGCGCGCTCACCGACGAAGCGCGGCCCATCACT
>DATHEN010000340.1:0-4110 GCA_035318565.1 Polyangiaceae bacterium | reverse complement strand
AAGCGCGCGGGCGCGGGCTCGGCAGCGGGCATTCCGCCGACATTGGCCATTGATCGCAGAGCGCCGCAAGCCGCTCGCGCGGACGAATACACCTCGTTACTGGGTGACTTTCGGCCTTGCTGCGCGCGTCCCAGCTCGCTTAGACTCCGCTCGGTGTTGGCTCGATGTTTCAGGGGTGTGGTGCCGGTCGGCGCGCGGGTCATGGCGATCCTGGTCGTGTGCAGCGCCGCGATAGCCTGCGGCACGTCGGGCCGTTACGTCTGGTACACGCAGATGCCTCGCAGCGATTGGGGCAACCCGGCCGGCGAGTACGTGATCGGCATCGGCGACATGCTCGCGGTTCAGGTCTTCGAGCAAGAGGCCCTGACCACGCGCGTACGCATTCGTCCGGACGGACGCATCGCGCTGCCGCTCATGGGAGAAATCGTGGCCGTGGGCAAGTCACCCTCCGCGGTGCGCGCCGAGATCGAAGCGGGCTACCGCCGCTTCATCGTGACCCCGCGCGTGACCGTGAACGTGGAGGAAGCGCGTCCCGTGCTCATCGCCGTCATGGGTGAGGTGCGTACCACCGGCGGACAGTCGCTCGAGCCGCACTCCGGTCTTCTGCAGGCGATCGCAGGGGCGGGCGGTTTGGGCGATTTCGCGAGCAAATCGGAAATTTTCGTACTGCGTAGGGTGCCGGAGTTTCGCCGCATCCGTTTCACCTACGATGCGCTGGTCAACAACGAAGGCGGGGCGGCCACGTTTCCCCTGAGGACCGGGGACGTGATCGTAGTGGAGTGAGCGCGCTCGGTGCGTGGGTCGTGCTCGGGCAACTCGCGGTCACGGGCACAGTCGCCGTTTCTGACAGAACCGAAGCTCGCGTGCGCTCGGTTCCCGAAGAGTCTCCCGCCTACGACATCGAGACTGCCCCGACTATCTCGCTCGAAATGGAGGGCCGCCGGACCAACTACGGGCTCGGCTACGGCCTGCGGCTCGGCCTGATCGACATCACCGGAGATGCCGAATTCGTGCTGCTCCACGTCGGCCGCGCCTACTTCGCGTGGAGCGCCAGCCGCCGCACGCGCCTGACCCTCTCCGTAGATGGGACCGTAGGTCGCGAGGTGTTCTCCGCGCTTTCCGAGCCGCCGACATTGGGTGGTGGGCCCGCGCCCGTGGATCCGCCGGTAGTCACGTTCGTGCCGCGCCAGCAGGTGCTTTACGTCGGCACATTGCGCGCTTCTGCCGGCGTCACGCATCTTTTGGACCGGCGCTGGACGCTCGGCTACGGGGCGTTCTACGAAATCGGCGGCGGCCTTGGCGAAGAAGCGCAAGAAGTGTTGCCGCGTCACAACACGGTCGGCGGTGACGTTTCACTGACGCATGCACTGACGCCCGTAGATGACCTCACTACCAGCGTCAGTGGCTCGCACACCGAAGTGCCGACTACCGGCGGCGAGTTCATCACGGTCAGCGCGCTCGAAACGTGGTCACATGAATTTTCCGGACGCACCGTTTCGCGCCTCGGCGCCGGCGCCTCGTATCTGCGATCGCGCACCACGCGGGATAGCGAGACCGAAGACAGTGTGATGGCGGCAGGGCGAGCCGAGATCATCACGACGCGCGAGCTGGAGTCGGGAGCCACGCTCGAGCTCAGCGCGTTGACCTCGCTGGATACGCAGTACAACGCGCTGCTCGGCGCCGTGACACACCAAGCCTCGGGCAGTGTGGGAGCCAACTGGTCGCGAGAACGCTGGGGTGTCGATACACGGGTCACGGCCAGCACGACCCTGCCCACGGACGACATTCCGGCCGTGCGCGGTATCACGGGTAGCGTGGTCGGGACGTATCACCCTGCCGAAATCGTGGAGCTCGAGGCCGGCGTGCGCGCAGCCGATCAGCTGCTGCCGCCCGCCACTGCGCCGGAAACGCCCATTCAGTGGGTGGCGTTCGTGGCGGTGAGCGTCGGCTTTCCGATTGCGCACTTCTGAGCGCTACGTCCAAGGCGAGCCTGCTGTCTTGACAGCCTTGGGGTGAATGCTACGGAGATTCGCCGGTATGCGGCCCGAGCTCAGCATCGTCACGCCCACGTTCAATCGCCATGAACGTCTCGGGCGCGTGCTTCTGGCGCTGGAGCAGCAAACGATAGCGCGCGAGCGCTTCGAAGTCGTGGTGGTGGACGACGGCTCCACGGACGGCACCGCCGAATGGCTTGCTGGCCGTGCGTACACCTTCCCGTTGCGCTTGCTCCGGCAGCAGAACTCCGGCCCGGCCAAGGCCCGCAACGCCGGTGTCCAGGCCGCGACCTCCGACCTCATTCTGTTTCTGGACGACGACGTGGTGCCCGTTCCCGAGTTGGTCGCCGAGCACCTGAGCTCGCACGCTGACCCGCAGACTCCCGCAGTCGTCATGGGCCCACTCGCCTCCCTCCCTCACTACGCGCAGCCCTGGGTGGCATGGGAGCAGGCCCAAGTGGAAAAGCAATACGTCGCGATGCAACGCGGCGACTACGAGCCCTCGTTCCGGCAATTCTGGACTGGAAACGCATCCGTCGCGCGCCAGCACTTGCTCGCAGCGGGCTTGTTCAACGCCGAACACAAACGCGGAGAGGACATCGAGCTCGGCTTTCGGCTGTTCGAGCGCGGCTTGAAGTTCCGCTTCAATCCCAGAGCGCGCGGCCTGCACCACGCGGAACGCTCGCTCGATTCGTGGCAGCACGCGCACGAAAGCTACGGCACGCTCGAAGTCGAGCTGTTCGGCAAGCTGGGCGAGGACTCGCTGCTCAAAATGCTCGCGGAAAACTTCGCGCGTCTCAATCCAGCATCGCAGTGGCTCTTACGCCGCACACTGGGCCACGGCCTGCGCGAGCGAGCGCTGCAGAAGGCGCTGCGCGCGTATCTGGAATCGTCAGCGGCAGTCAGGAGCGGGAAGATCTCGAACCGCGCCTGCAGCTTGCTCGCGAACCTGCTCTACTGGCGTGCCTCTGCGGAAGCGCTCGGCGCCCCGCGCTTCGCAGAAGTGATGCGCCGCGTGGACGTTATAAGAAGCAGTTGATTGAGGCGCAAAAGGCGAGCTCGAAAACCCCGCGTTGCCGTGTGTTATCACGATCTGATATAGTGATAACATGGTGCGGCATGGCGCGACGCAAGACTTGAATCTCCGAAGGGAAGGCTTGGCCGGGGCTCCCTTGGGGACGCTGGTGCGCTACTTGCGACGATTTCCTGGTTATGTCCCGCACCAAGAAGACTGACAGCAAGCCGAGGTACGCTCCGGGTCATCCTGAAGCGACTCGGTGATAGGAAGGATCTACCAATGATTCGCACGCAGATTTCCGTGGATGCCGAGCTGTACGCCAGAGCGAAGAAGATAGCGCGACGACAGGGGATCTCACTCGCCGAGCTGTGCCGGCGCAGCCTGGAGCAGGCGGTCGCACGCGAACCCAGCGACAAGCCGTGGATGGCGTACGCCGGCATTGTACAGGGCCAGCCAGACGACAGCAGCAGCGTGGATGAGGTCGTGTATGGCCGCGACCGTCCGTAGTACGCCCGTATTTCTGGACTCCGGGATCCTGATCGCGTTCCTCAATGGTCGTGATCAGTGGCACGAACACGCCGTCGCTCTGTTCGCTCTGGCCAAGCCACGCTGGTGCACTTCGTTCCTGGTCGCGTCCGAGACGTACTCATGGTTCTTGCACCGGCACGGCGAGGAGGCTGCCCGCTCCCTGCGCACACTGCTCGATAACCTGGAGGGGCTACGTATTTTCGACATCGACAAGCATCATCACCAGCAGGTGGTGAAAATGCTGGATCGCCTCCGCGGCGCGAAGCTCACCTACGTAGATGCATCGAGCCTCTGCTTCATGGAACGGCACAAGATCAGAACAGCCTGGTCTACCGATCACCACCTCGGCCTGACCGGAGCCCAGGTGCTTCCGCGCGTTTGAGCGGCGGCTACGCTTCCCAAGTGATTCGCTCTCGTTGGTTGCGGACGGTCGATGACACCAAACACGGTCCAACGCTCAGCAGGCACGCGTCATTGTCGCTTTCTATACCGTGAAGGCAGAACGCTTCGACGAGTCCTTCGGGAAATGGTTCGCGCATACTCACGCCCGGCGTGGCCGAAGGAGTCTGC
>DATHEN010000339.1:0-2417 GCA_035318565.1 Polyangiaceae bacterium | reverse complement strand
AGGCGGGGCCGGACTACACGGCGCGCGCGTGGTTCGGCGGCAAAGAGCTATTCGCGGAGCAGTTCCGCGGCCGAAGCAGCCTCGAGCGCTCGAGCGTCGTGCCGCTCGGTCGACTGAACGAAGTGAAAGACGGCGTGCTGACGTTCCAGAAGGAAGGCAAGGGCACGCTGTTTTATCAAGCTCGCCTCCGCTACGTGCCATCGGCTTTGCCGAGCTCGCCGCTCGATCGCGGATTTTACGTGCAAAAAACCTTGCGTCGGGTCAACCCCGAAAGCCTGTCGTCGGCGCTGACGTCGCTCCCGGATGCGGGCGAAACACGCTTCAAGGCGTCCGACCTGGTGCTGGCCGACTTGATCGTCGTGACGGCCAGCCCGCGCGATTTCGTCGTGATCGACGACCCGCTGCCCGCGGGTTTCGAGGCCGTCGACGCCAATCTCGCAAATACGGCGAGCTGGCTGCGCGTTCCGAACTCCGGCGGCGAGCCGGACGCGGTGGACTGTCCGGGCTGCGACCGAGAGGGCGACGACGCGCTCGCGCACGGACGCGCATTTCTCTCGGCCTGGTTTCGCAGTGAGTTGCGCGACGATCGCGCGCTGTTCTTCGTCGATCACATGGCGGCCGGAATGTACCACTACCGCTATCTGGCCCGCGCAACCACGGCGGGTACGTTCGTCCTTCCGCCCACGAAGGCCGAGCAGATGTACGTGCCGGAGGTTTTTGGCCGCACGGCGGCGAGCCGGGTGGACGTGCAATGACGGTGCGGCGTGTGCTCCTGGCTGCGTCACTGTTGCTCGGGCTGCTCGCTACCGGGATCATCCTGGGTGAACCCGTTCCGGAAGCGCTACGGCACGGCCACGCGGAACAGAGCCTGCGCGTGCTGGATCGAGAAGGACGCTTGATGCGCGAGGTGCGCACGGGCAGCGGCCGAAGCGCGCAGGCGGTTTCCGCTCACGAGCTCTCGGAACACGTGATCCCGGCGCTTCTGGCAGCCGAAGACGCGCGTTTCTACGAACATCCCGGCATAGACGGCCTGGCCATCGTGCGCGCTACGCTCCAGGCGATCCGACACGGACGCGTGGTTTCCGGGGCCAGCACCCTGACTCAACAACTGGCGCGCACCGTGAAGCCGCGACAGCGCACGGAGCGCGGCAAGCTGTCGGAGATCCTGAGCGCGCTGGCGATCGAGCGCGCGCTGTCCAAGCAGCAAATCCTGGAGGAGTATCTGAATCGCGTCGAGTTCGGGCCGAACGTCCAGGGGATCGAGGCTGCGAGCCGTTCGTACTTCGACAAACCGGCGCGTGAGCTGAGTTTGGCCGAAGCAGCGGCGCTGGTGTCTCTTCCACGCGGTCCAACGCTCTACGATCCCAATCGCGGCGTGGAGCGCTTGCGCCGCCGTCGCGATCGCGTCCTCGGACGCATGCGTGAGCGTGGACTGGCGGGAACCGCTGCCATCGAGCGGGCACTCGCCGAGCCCATTCGGCTGCAGCTGCGTTCGTCCGAGGTGAAGGCGTGGCACTTCACGCGCGCCGTCACCGGCAAGCTGATGCCCAGCTCGTCGCAGCGCGTACGCGAGATCGAAACGACGCTCGACAGCGCGCTACAACGCGAGGTCGAGACTTTGGTACGAGAAGCGGCGCTTCGCCTGCGCGCTTACGACGCTTCGGCGGCCGCAGTCGTCGTGGTCGACAACGCCACGGGAGACGTGCTCGCGTACGTCGGCGCGCCCGACTTCTTCTCGGAGGCGGCGCTGGGCCAAAACGACGGCGTTCTCGCGCTGAGACAACCGGGCTCGGCGCTCAAGCCCTTCGTCTACGCCCTCGCCCTCGAGCGCGGGATGACACCCGCGTCTCTGCTGCCGGACATCGAGCTCCATTTCCCGAGTAGTCAGAACGACTATTCGCCTCGCAACTACGACAACCGCTTCCACGGACCGGTACGCCTGCGTGAAGCCTTGGCCAGCTCGCTGAACGTGCCAGCGGTCTACCTCGCGGATCGGCTCGGAGTGCCGGCGGTGCTCGCGTACCTGCAGGAGCTCGGTTTCTCTTCGTTGTCCCGCTCGGCGCAGCACTACGGAGTGGCGCTGGCGCTGGGCGATGGCGAGGTGAAGCTCGCAGAGCTGGCTGGGGCGTACGCTACTCTGGCAAATGGCGGCGAAAGAACCGCCCTCAGATACGTGCGCAGCCTGCGTGACGCGGGCGGCCGGCGCGTGCCTGTGCCCATAGCCGCGCGTGAGCGCGTGATGAGCGCTCGAGCGGCCGCGCAAATCACTCACATTCTGTCCGACGATCTGGCGCGCGCGGGCGGCTTCGGCCGCGGCAGCGTGCTCGCGTTCTCGTTTCCCGTGGCGGCCAAGACCGGCACGAGCAAAGGTCTTCGCGACAACTGGGCGGTGGGCTACACGCGCGAACGAACGGTTG
>DATHEN010000338.1:0-10079 GCA_035318565.1 Polyangiaceae bacterium | reverse complement strand
TAGCGAACTTCGAAATAGATTAGCTCAATCTGCTTGGTGGAGCGTGCGTTGTGACGCGTCCACGTAGTAGAAGCGATCGAACTGCGCGCGGCCGAACGTCGCGGCGCCGAATGCGTTCACGAGCACGGCCCACAGCGCGGCGCACCAGAACAGCGCCTTGAAGCGGTAGGCGCCGACGGCGAAGAGCGCGAACAAGAACACTGCGTAGTCGTTCGAGAACCGGTAGCCGAACTGCAGCCAGCCCGTGTTTTGATACAGCAGCGACGGCAGCGCGACCGCCAGCACCGTCAGCCACAGCGTCCAGGTCAACGAGCTGAACTTTCGCGGCCAGAGCAACCACAAGTACACGGGCGTGGTGAACCACAGCGCCAGGCCATGCGTGTTGACCTGAAACACGCGGCCCGCTCCAGGCTCCGGCCAGTACGGCAGTGACGTCAGCACCACTCCCAGGTTGCGCGCGAGATAGTGGTAGTGAAATAGCCCCCACTTCTGCATGCGACCTTGCCATTGCACCGTCAGGTACTGGTACCCCACCTCGAATGGATCGCCGAAGCGCGCCTGATTGTGCCAAAACGACACGCCGATAATCACGGCGATCGGCGCGGCAAACGCTACGTACAACCGGAGCAAACGTAGCTTGTCGAGCGCCGTCCAGAACGCGCCCATGCGCGCGAAGAGGCCGCGCACCGCAGCGGGGGAGCGCTTCGCTTCCGGGGCTAGCGGCAGCTCGAGTTGTTCGGGGGCCGCGGCGACGGAGCTCGGCTCGGTGGCTTGCGCGCTGTCGGCGTTCGAAACACTCGGGCGCAGACTGACACGCAGCGCCTCCAGCGCAAACAGTGGGAAAGCGAACAAGAGCGGCGTTCGCGTCATGAAGCCCAGTCCGAGCGCGAGACCCGCCAAAATCGGGTGTTTCGCGTCGAGCGACCAGAGCAGGTACAGCGCCGCGAGCGCGACGCCCACGACGTGCGCGGCGAACCACACGCTGCCCTGCTGCGCGGTGAAGAAGTACACCGTGCCGAACGCGAACAGCAAACAGAGCAGCATGTTGGTGCGAGTGCTGCACTGCGAGCGTCCGCTGCGCCGGAGCTTCTCCAAACCCAAGAACAAAAACGCGGGACCCAAACCCGCCAGCCACAGAAAGAACTGGCCGTCCTGCACACGCGTCGCGCTCTTGCCGATCCACACCAGCGGCAGCAAGAGCACCGCCGGAAAGGGCGGAAACGTCACGAACCACTTGCCTTGAAACGACGCAAAATCGTTGCCTGCTGCGTACGCGGGAGGCGGCCCGCCGAGATCGAGACGGCCGTGCAGCCACGCTTCGGCGAGCAGCGCAAAGTGATTCCACTGCGTGTGCGTGCTCAGGACGGCACGGCTCGCGAACGCGAAGTACACCAGCGTCACCAGGGCGTACACGGCCGCAGCCAGCAGCACGCGCCGCCGGGCGCTGTCCGCGGGGATGGATCGCGTCATGAGCGCGCGTCGGGAAAACGACTCATTTTTGTTCTACTGCGACAGATTTGAAATTCCTGCTGAAAATGCCGGCTCTTGAGCAGCCTTCCCCGAGGGCAATCCTCTCCGCCTGGCGAAAGACTGTCGCAGTAGTGTTAGGCGAACTATCACGCTCCCGCGAATAGAGCGCGCGCCACGACTTTGAGCTCCAGGATCGGCTTCACGCCTTCGAAGATCGGCAGCACCTGCGCGTCGACCACGTAACGGCTGATCGCGTATTCCTCGGCGTAGCCCCAGCCGCCGTGCAGAATTTGCCCCGCCTGCGTGACTTCGACGGCCACGTCGCACGCGAACAGCTTCGCTTGAGCGGCGAGCGGCGCGGCGCGGCGTTCGTCTTCGTCCATGGCCCCGGCTGCCGCATACGTGATGGCGCGGGCAGCCGCGAGCTTGGCGGCCATTCTGCCGAGGTGAAACTGCGTGAGCTGAAACTCGATGATGGGGCGCTTGAACTGAACACGCTGCGTGACGTACTCGGCAGTTTTTTCGAGAGCGGCCTGTGCAACTCCGCAGGCACGCCCGCCCGTCTGCAAGCGTCCGGCGGCGAAGCCCGCCATCTGCAAGTAAAAGCCACGGCCTTCGCCGGCGTTGCCACCGACGAGGTTCTCTTCGGGGACGAAGTAGTCTTCCAAGCTGAGCGTGAACGAGTGCATGCCCCGGTAACCCGGAGTGCGGTCCGCTTTGCCCTCGAGCTTGCCGCCGCTGCTTTGAACCGCGGAAAATTCGTGACCCTTGAACGACTCCTTCGGCACGATGAACAGTGAGAGCCCTTTGGCTCCCGTCGCGGGATCGGGGTTCGTGCGAGCCAGCAGCGCCAGGATGTTGGCGCGACCTGCAAACGTGCACCAGGACTTGGCACCCGTGATGACCCAACCCTTGGCGCCTCCCACGGTGCGCCGTTCGGCGCGGCACTTCACGGAGGCCACGTCGCTGCCGGTGTTGGGTTCCGTGACGGAGATCCCCACCATCAGCTGACCGCTCGCGATCTTCGGCAGCCACTCGCTCTTCTGCTCCTCGGTGCCACCCGCGAGCAACGCCTTGGCCAAGATCTCGGGGCGCGTGATCAGCGAACCAGCACCCGCCAGAGACGCGCGCGAGAGCTCCTCGGTGGTGATGATCATCGCGAGGTTGCCCATCTCGTGGCCACCATACGCTTCGGGGACCGACATGCCGAAGTAGCCCACTTCCGCCATCTTCTCGATGAACGATTCGGGGACCAGATCATCGTGCCGGTGGATGTGCTCGGCCTGCGGCACGACTTCCGCATCGGCGAACGCGCGCACGCTCTGACGGACCTGTTCGAGCGTCTCGTCGAGCGGAACGCTGTTGCGCCCGAGTTCCTCCGCGACCTGGCGTCCGATTTCGCGCACCAGGCTCTCGTGGCCAGCTTTGCGAATCAGCGCTCGGACCTCGCTCGAGTAAGTCTTGTCGAGGTCGCTCTCGCTGATGTCGAGATCCTCGAGCGCCGGGGCCAGGCGATCGCGCGCGCTCGTCGCGAGCTCTGCTGCGGCGACGATGGCCAAGCGTTCCAGGTGAGGCGTGGAGCGCGCACCCAGCGCGGCCGTGTAGTCGTAGAGCTCCTTGGCTGCGCGCGCTTCCGTGGCCGCGTAAGCGACACGCGACGAAAGCACCTGGTGCTCGTCGATGGCGTTGCCTTGCTGTGTCCGAGCGCTGGCGCGCGCCACGGCCTGCTCGGTCAACTCGAGAGCGGCTTTGACGATGGTTTGAGCGTCCGAAAGCTTCATGGCGCGGACCCTAGACATTTCTGCCGTGCGCGTCACGTGCGCCGTAACGCGCCACGAATGACCCGAATTTCAGCGGAGCTTCACGTCAGCGGCGTTCGCTTCCGAGAGGCCCCCGCGGGGCACGGAAACGGCGTTGGCGCCAGCCAGGTAGGTCACTACCGCCCAGTTGTCGCGGACCGTGAGGCTGCCGGGTGCGTTCTTGGGCATCTTGCTCGAAACGTAGTCGAACAGGGCCTGCCCATCCTTGAACGCGTGCTCGCCGCCGCCCAGGGTCCCTTCGCCGAACAGCGCGGGCGCACCGTCCGAGCCTTGGCCCCGCTCACCGTGACAACGCGAGCAGCGATCCTTGTAAACGAGCTCGCCCAACGGCGAGGCGTTGCTGGCGTCGATCAGATTGGCCTGTGTCGCGCCGCGTTGTCCGGCGCAGGCCGTAACCACCAAGGACAAGCAAAGGGTCAATGTTCGCACGGGCGGACCTAAACACGGGACCGGGTGGGCCGGCAACCATGAGAACCGGGGGCATTCAGCGGAGCTATTGCCACCCCGCCGCAAAGTCCACTAGCGTGCGCCGCGGTATGTTCCTAGAGCGCTCGATTCAGAAATTCGTTGGAGCAATCACAGTCGCGCTGGCCGTAGCGGCATGGCCGTCCGTCGCAGCGGCGGCGCGGCCCTTCACCATGGAGCGTGCAACGCTCGGCGCCGGCCTGCGCTTCGGCAGTGATGACATCAACCTCGGCCTCGGTGCACGCGGCGGCTACACCTTGCGGCAGCAGATCTACATCGGCGGCCAGTTCGATTACTGGTTCGGCGAGGAAGACGACTACGGCATCCCCGCAGCGAACGGCAGCATCGACACCAGCGCCTGGGATTTGCTCGCGGTCGGCGGCTACGACTTCGGCCTCTCGCCGGTCGTGGTGGTGCGTCCTTTTGGCGGCCTCGGGGTCATGAGCTACAACATCGAGATCTGCGGAGAGCTGCTCGGCAACGAGACGTGTGATGACGACTCGGAGACGGAAGTGGCGGGCACGTTCGGCGCCGAGCTGCTCCTCGATCTCGGCGGCTGGAACCTCGGCGGCGAGTTCCGAGTGATCTTTAGTGACGAAACTCACGCGATAATCGGCGCAAACGTCGGCGCGGCTTTCTGAGCGGCAGCTCGATTCGCGTGCGAGACGCAGCCTGGACACGTGCGATCGGCGGTCTAGGTTGCTCGGAGGCCTTGCGCGTGCTGCGATTGGGCAACGGCCGGGCAAAAACGCCACGCCGTCATCGCCTGACCAGGAATTAGCTTTGGCAAAACGCAGCGCGTTATCGAGGTTGAGCTTCGCAACACGGGCCAGCATGCTCGCAATCGCGTGTTGTTTCGGCTGCAGTAGCGAGGAGGACCCGCCCGAGCATTCGCATCCGGGCGACGGCGGCAACCTCGGCACCTCGTGCGACGGCATCGCCGACTACTTCGCGGGCATAAAGGTGGAGGGCGAGCAGGGCGTCACGGTCACGCTGGTGGATTCCGCACCCGCACCGCCAACCGCCGGTCAAAACGTCTGGACCATCGAAGTTCGCGATGCGGGCGATCAGCCCGTGGACGGCGCCACGATCGTGGCCCGCCCCTGGATGCCGAAGCACGGGCACGGCGAAACGCCGCCCGCGGTCAGCGTCAAAGGCAATGGTCGCTACGAGCTCTCCCCCGTGTACTTCCGCATGTCCGGGCCCTGGGAAATCACGTTCGACATCACGCTCGCGGACCAGACGAGCGACAGCCCCGTGCTCGCGCTGTGCATCCAGGGCTGAGCATGCGCCGTCAAGAGCTCCTGCGCGCCTCGGTGTGTGCGCTGCTGCTGGGCGCCGCCGCCGCATGCAGCGAGGACCCAGAGCCCAAAGCACGGAACTTCTCGCGCGAAGCCTTGCTGGACCCCGAAACGTGCAAGGAGTGCCACGCGACCCACTACGACGAGTGGTCGGGCAGCATGCACGCATACGCCGCTGAGGATCCGGTGTTTTTGGCCATGAACAAGCGTGGCCAGGAAGAAACGCAGGGCAAGCTCGGCGACTTCTGCGTGCGCTGTCACGCGCCCATGGCGCTCGCGGAAAATGCGACGACCAACGGCCTGAACTTACCGGATCTGCCCAAGCCCCTGCGCGGCGTGACCTGCTACTTCTGCCACAACATCGAGCGGGTGGACGGCACGCACAACAATCCCCTGGTGCTGGCCAATGACACGGTGATGCGCGGCGCCGTGCGCGATCCACTCGCGAATCGCACGCACGCCTCGGCATACTCGGCGCTCGTGGATCGCGAGCAGCTCGAGAGCTCGAGCCTATGCGGCGCGTGCCACGACCTCAAAGTCACCTCCGAGTTCGCTCCGGCCGAGGTGCACCTGGAGCGCACGTACGCGGAGTGGCAAGGCACGATCTTCAATCAAACCGGACCCGACGGCCAGCGCTGCGGCAACTGCCACATGCAGGGCGAGCAGGGCGTGATCGCGGACTATCCGGGCGTCGGCCGCCGCCTGCGTCACGCGCACGACATGCCGGGAGTGGACGTCGCGGTCAGTGATTTCCCGAACATCGAAGCACAGCGCAAAGCCGTTCAGGAGTTTCTGGATCGCACTTTGCGCATGGAAATCTGCGTGGGACGCGATCTGCCGCAGGTGCGTTTCCTCGTCGACAACGCGCTCGCCGGTCACCATTTCCCGAGCGGTGCCGGCCAGGATCGGCGAGCCTGGGTGGAAATCGGCGTGTATGCGGGCGAAGAAACGCTCTACGAGAGCGGCTTCGTGGCCGACGCTGAAGACGTGACCGCGCAGGAAGCGGCCGGCGCGCTCGTGTTCCGCGACCGCACCTTCAAGGCGGATGGTACGCCGGCTCACATGTTTTGGGACGTCGCCCGGGTCGAATCGAATCTGATCTCCGGCACGGTCTCCCTCGATCCGACGCATCCGGACTACTTCATCACGCACGTGTACCGAACGTTGCCCGCCAGCGGTTACTTTCGCCGCTTCCCGGATCGAGTCAGCCTGCGCGTACGCCTGCGCCCCATCGGCGTCGATGTGCTGGATGACTTGACGGCTAGCGGGCATCTGCCGGCCGAGCTCGACGTGCGCGGCAAGATGCCGGTGTTCACGCTGGCGCCAGCGCGGGGTGCGGGCGCGCCGTGGTCGAACGACCTGAGCATCGAATGGAACACGACCAGCAAGGGTGACGCGCGCTACGCGTTCGTGACGGGCCTGAGCGGCCGTCCCGCAGATTGCGTGGCCACGGCCGCAGGACGAAGGTGAGCTCATGAATGGACGAAGAATCGTGCGTGCGCTCTGCGCGCTGGGTATGGGCTGCGCTCTGTTGCAGCGTGCGGACGTTGCGCGCGCCAACGGACGCTACCCACAGGCGATGCAGCTCGCGGAGGATCCGTCGAATGCCCAACGCCTCTGGCTGCGAACGACGTACGGCTTGATCGTCTCGCCCGATCGCGGCGCGAGCTGGAGCTGGATCTGCGAGGACGCACTCGGCTTCGACCCGAACGGGATATTCGACCCGATGTTCGGCGTGCACGCCGACGGCACGGTCGTGCTCGGGCTGCAAGCCGGCCTGGGGCGCTCGACCAATGGCGGTTGTGATTGGCAGTCAGCGGTGCCCGCGCTGAACGACACCTTCGTTCACGACGTGGCCGTGGATCCGAACGACAGGCGCAAGAGCCTCGCGCTTTCTTCACAATTCGACTCCAGCACGCTCCCCAACAAGTACGTGACGGAGCTCTGGGAAACGACCAACAACGGCGCGAACTACACGCGCATTTCACGCATCGAGAGCGACCATTACACGCGGACGGTCGATGCAGCTCCCTCGAATCCCAATCGCGTGTACCTCTCCGGCTCGGTGATCAACCTGGAGGATTTCAACGCGCCGCTGGTCGGAATCGTCTTGCGCAGTGACAACCGAGGCCAGAGCTGGACGCGGCTCAGTCTACCCGTGGCGCCGGGCGCTGAACCGTATATCGCGGCCGTTCACCCGACGAATCCAGACATCGTGTACGTGCGAACGTACGCAGAGACGCCGTTGGAGGGGGGCGTCGGCATCAGCGCCGAGAGCGTGCTCTTGTACACGGACAACGGCGGCACGAGCTGGCGCATCCTGTTGACTCGAGATGCCCCGATGCTTGGTTTCGCGCTTTCCCCCGACGGCACGCAGGTGCTCGCTGGCTTCGGCGACGAGGGCGCGCCGGGTAAGACGCTGGTCGCGCCCGCAAGCGCGTTCGGCATCTGGCGCTCGCCCGCGCCGAACTTCGATTTCCAGCGTGTCTACGATCAGAAAGTGAGCTGCCTTGCCTGGACGCCGCGCGATATCTTCGTGTGCTCGCGGGTCGAGGAGACGGGCTTCGACCTCGGAGTGTTCACGAACAGCTGTCCGCCGGTTCGGCCTTTGTTCAGCAAGAAGCGCATGAACGGGCCGCTCGCCTGCGCGTCCGGTTCGACAACCGCAAGCCGCTGCACCCAGAGCAAGTTCCAAAACATGTGCGACACGAAGCTGTTCTGCAGCAGCCCCAATCCGGGCATAGACGCCGGAGTCTGTCCCGAAGGCGGCATTTTTCAGGATGCGGGGAGCGGCGACGCCTCCGTGACGCTCGACGCGGGGACGGGCTCTCCGGACGCGAGCGTGTCTCCCGACGCGGGAGCTCCGCGTGACGGCGGGACCGGCGGCTCCGGCGGGAGGAACGGCTCGGGCGGCTCCACGAGCGCGGTAAGCGCCAGCGACTCCGATACCTGCACCTGCATGCACGCGGGCCGCTCGGGCGGCACTTCCCCTGCCCTGCTCGGCGGCTTGGTCGCGCTCGGCTTCGGGCTCCTGCGCAGGCGCTCGCGGGCGTAAGCCTACGGTTCGGCCCCGAGGGCTTCCAGCAACGTGCGCGCGCTGTCCTTACGGTACTCGCCGTATTGGCCACTCGCGAACGGCTCGAGCGCGCTCTGGGCAGCGCCGGCCTCTCCGAGGCGCGCCAAGCAAATGGCGCGGTTGTAACGCGCCTCGATCGCGAAACGCCCGCGCGGAGCGCGCTCCAGGTAGGCATCCCACGCCGCGAGCGCTGCGCGCGGATCCGCGCCTGAAAAGTGCAATGCATGCGCGCTGCGGTAGAGCTCGAGCTCGGGGTCTGCGGGCCTTGCCTTGCGCGTGAACGCCGGCACGCTCTCTGCTGCGCGCTTCGCTGCAGCCTGCGGAGTCGCTGGCGCCGCTTCGTGCCTGGACTGCAATCCTGGAGGCCGTGCGGGCTCCGGTGACGGCAGCGTCGCCGGCTCGGCGATCAGCGCTTCGAGTCCCACCGGCTCTGGTGCTCGCTCAGTGCGTGGGGCAGTGCGCAAGCGCGCGCGTGAAAACACCTTCGGCGCCACGGGCCGCGTCTCGGGCGTAGTTTTCTCGAGCCCGATCGCCACCGCGACTTGGCGCCAGGTGATGCCTTTGCCCGAACCCGCGAGTGCCGTCGAACCGGCGAGCACTGCGGCGATTGGAACCAATACCGCCACGTGCCAGCGGCGGCGCCGCTTGCTGCCGTGGAGAGACGCCATCACGCGCGCTCGTGTGAACGCTGCGGGCTGGTCTGCATCCGCCGTCCCTTCACGCAGCGCGCGAGCCGCCTGCTTCAGGATGTCGTCGCTCATGCGAGACCCTCCGCGGCGAGCGCTTCGCGCAGCTTGCGCCGCGCATGATAGAGGCGCGTGCGCACCGTTCCCTCGGGCGCGTCCACGATCCCGGCCACCTCGATCGACGAGCGCTGTTCCACTTCGCAGAGCACGAACGCCACGCGCTGCTCCAGAGGCAGAGCGGAAAGCGCACGCGCCAGAGCGTCAGCCAGTTGCCGGCGGCCCAGGTGCTGCTCCGGATCCTCGCTGTGAGGATGGGGTTCGCGCGCCATGCGCTCCACGGCCGCGCGCTGGCGTGTGGCGGCGCGCACGAAATGCCGCGCGCGGTTGACGGCAATCGAGATCAAGAACGTCCTGAGTGAAGAGTCTCCGCGAAAATTGCTGGCCGCTTTGGGCAAACGCACGAACACGTCGTGCACCAGATCTTCGGCCACGCTGGCATCGCCGAGCAGGCGCCGCGCGAACGCACGCACGGCATGGTGGTGTTGGTCGTATGCCGTGCCCACCGCCCGCGGCTCCCCGGCTCGCAGGCGCTCGAGCAGATCAGAGGCTGGCTCGTCCACCCCGAGGGTGCCCTCTGCGAGCTCTAAGTTCTGCATGATCATGGAAGCGCGCGGGTCTCGGGCGTCTGTGCCCGGTCCCGGCAGAGGCGTTCAACGCAGCGTAGCTTTTTGCGCAGGGCTCGCGCGCGCCCTCGGAAAAACCGAAACAAGCCGCAGACATAGCGCTCATGCCACGTTTAGAACAAGGCCAGTCCCGCGGCCACGTAAGGCCGAAAATCATGGGAGTCGTCTCCGCGCACCCGCGACTCCGCCCCCAGACCGGCGAAGACACTGACCTTCCCGAGCTCCCAGGCGGCCAGCCCGCGCAATACGGTAGAGTGCTCGTCCCGGTAGGGCTCGCCTTCGAAGTCCGGCAAGAGGTAGCGGTAAAAGACATCGGCGCTCGCCGCGATCGGCCCGATGCGACCGAGCTCGAGCCCCAGCGCGCCGCCTGCACCGAGCAAACGATCTTCTTTCGGACCCGGGCGAATGCCCACGCTGAACAGCGAGTAGAAGATCTCGGTCGAGTAGCGGACGCCCGCATTGGGCGCGAGCACGCTATCCGCCCAGACTACGGCCTGCGTGCGGTTCTGCGACAAGATACTCACGGGAGCCAGCGAGAGGCCGGTGACACGCTCGGCTCGATTCAGCAAACCGAACTG
>DATHEN010000337.1:0-3909 GCA_035318565.1 Polyangiaceae bacterium | reverse complement strand
GGCGCCGCTGGTCTGATACGCCGGCAAGGGCACGGCAATGCCGCCTACGCGCTGCACGGGCAACTTCAAGAGGCTCACCGCGCTCCAATCCGACTGCGCGGCCCGAGCGTCAAGCGTGCGCGCGCGGTCAGAGAATCGCGCGCAAGATGGCGATCAGCGCGATGAGCAGGATGATCGCGCCGATCACCAAGGCAATGCGCCGCGCGCGCTGTTGACGGGGATCCAGCTGCGAGGACTCCAAGCCGAGCGGTGCTGCGCTCAACAGCGGCTGCACCGGAGCCGGAGCGGGCGTCAGTGCGGCCGGTGCGGGTGCAACGCTGGCCCGCGGAGGAGCGACACTCGGACTCGGAAAGGCAGCAGCCGCTTCGGGCTCGGCCAGCTCGGCCTGCCGCGCCGCTTCGAATGCCGCACGCAGCGCTGCGGGTTCGACGGGCGGCGGCACGGGAAACGGATCGTAGGGTTTCGTGCTCACGGCGCTGTGGCTGCGAGCAGGCGGTTTCGAGCCGATCGGCACGACGCGAGCCGGCTTCAACGCGGACTGCGATTCGTCCGGAGCTTCCCCCTGCGGCGGGGGGGCCTGCGCCTCCGGCTTGTCGGCCACCGCCGGCAGCGATGCGCGCGCGAATTTCACGGCCGGCATGCCCTGGATGGTCTTCTTGCGGAAGTCGCGTGCAACCCGGCTGAACTCCTCGCCGGGGCGAGTCGGCGCTTCTTGCTCGCCAAAGCCAAGCGAGCGCGCTTCAGCGGTGAAGCTGCTGAACGCCGCCACTCTCGGGGCCTTCAACTCGGGGATGACAGCAGGTTCGGCGGCGGCAGCCGGTCGCCGCGTGGGCCGTCCGGACTCCGGCGGCCCGCTTCCAGGCCGCAGCGAACGGACGAAGCGCTCCATCACCCGCCGGCGCTCCTCCGTGCTCGAGCGGGCCAGCCGCTCCATCGCAAGACTCAGTTGCTCCGGACTGGCCAGTGAATCGCGCGGCAGAGCCAGGAGCGCGTTCTGCATGTCGGACAGGCTTTGAAATCGCTCGCTGGGGTCACGCTTCAGCGCGCGCTCCACGAAGTCGGCGCTCTGAGCGCTCACACGGATACCCTGGCGGCCTGCAGCATCCAGGCGGGGAATGCTGAAGGTCGCGAGCTTGCTCTGAATCTCTTCGGTCTCGGCGCGCGCGCTCGCGCTGGCTGGATCGAAGGGACCCGCGAGCGTGCGCGTACGGCTCACGGAGCCGAACAGGCCCTGGTTCGTGAGAAGCTCCCAGACCAAAACGCCCAGGCTGAAGACGTCCGCGCGTTCGTCGGCGGGGCTGCCGCCCGACACGAGCTCCGGTGCCCGATACGGCAGGAGCTCCGGGTGATGCACGAACTCGCGAAACTCGGCGGCGGCGCCCGACACACCGAGGTCGGCCAGGATGACGTCGCCGTACGCGGCGATCAGAATGCTGTCGGGAGACAGGCCGCCGTGCAGGCACTGCGCGAACGAGCCGCCGGCTGACGACGTGCGCTCTTGCCACATCGCGCGGGCAGCGCGCAGGGCAGAGATGACGTCGAACGCGATGCGCAGAGCCATGGCCGGCGCGAGCGCCGCCCGCCGCGCGAATGCCAGGCGCTGTAGCGAGTGAAGACTCTCGCCGTCCACGTATTCACTGACGATGCACAGCTCTTGGCCGAGCAGCGCGACGTCGAGGACGGCCAGGATGTTGGGATGCCGGACTTCCATCGCGGCCAGCGCGGCTTCCGTCAGTCGTGACGACACGTCGTGCCGGTCCCCTACTCGCACCCGACGCACACACACGATGCGCCCTTCTTCGGATCCGGACCCAACCCGAGCGGCCCAGAACGATCCGAGCGCACCACGGCTGAGCTCGACGATGAGCTCGTAGCGCCCAACGCGCTCGAGCCCGGCTTGCGGCTCGTGCGACGACACTTCTGACCCGGACACGCTGCTCGTACGCTAGCGCAAATGCCACGCCCCTGCGTAGATTCGGGTTGCGACCGAGATACTACTCGGGCGTTGCGGCAACACCGCTCGACTTGGCGACGATCCTGTGGCGCGAGAAGATCTCGTCGGCCATGGCACTCAGGGTCTGCGCCTCGCGCTGGATGTCGGCGTTCGCCTTGTAGTGCGGCGATTCGGCGACGTAATTCGAGAAAGCCCGGTAGCTCTTGGCAACTTCCAGCTCATTGCCGATCTCCTTGCAGATGGCGATCGAGCGCATGAAGTAGTCCACGGCTCTGCCCTCGTGCCCCTTGCCCCAAGCGCCTGCGGCCGTCACCTCCCCGAGCGTACGTAGCGCGGTCGCGAGGTGGGACTTGCTGCGCACCTGTCCGAACACATCGACGGCCTGTTTGATGGCTTCGCGCGCTTTTCGCAGGTCGCCCTGCTTCAGGTAGGCCTTGGCCAGGCCGCGCTTGGCTTGCCCCAATGTCAGACGATCTCCGAGCTCGTCACACAGCTCTTCGGCCTGCTGCAGAATGGATACCGCTTCCTCCGTTGCGCCGAGCTGGTAGTGACAATCGCCCATGAACGTCAGCACGGCGGCGATGCGGTAGTTCTCTCCGACGTCCTTGGCGACCTCGAACGCCTCTCGAAACAATTCGAGCGCCCGGTGCTCTTCGTTCTGCTCGTGCGCGAGACGGCCCAGGTTCGTCAGACTTTCGACCACGCCGAGCGGATCGACGATCTCCCGGCGGATCTGTAGCGCAGCTTCCAGAGCCTCGGCCGCCTGGGCCGCGCGCCCGTGATCCATCCACACCAGGCCGATGTTGTTCAGGCTCAAGGCAATCGAGCGTCGGTCCGCGATCTTCTTGCGGATCTCGAGCGCGATCATCAGCTGCTCCAGCGCCTGATCGTACTCCCCGCGCGTCCAGAGCAGCTTGCCGATGTCGTCGTGGCAGGCCGCGATGCCGCGCTCGTCGTTGACCGAGCGAAACAGCTCGAGCGCCGTGTCCAGGTGCTGGCGTGCGGCCAAGAGCGATCCGGTATCGCGGTACAAGCGCCCGATGCGGTTGTGCGCGGCGCCGCCTTTCGCCAGCAGGCCGAGGCGATACGCCAGAATGCGCATCTCCCGAAAGGCGTGCAGCGCCTCGTCCGTCTTACCGATCACGAGCAGCACATCGCCGTGGTTGTGCAGCGCTTCGATGCGGCGAGGGGCGTCGGCATCACCCAGGAGCACGAGACCCCGGCTGTAGTGCTCCTGCGCGCGCTTGGCCGCGAAGGCCTTCCGCGCCAGATCCCCGGCCTCCAGGTAGGTGAGCCCAGCGCGCACCGTTGCGCCGGCTTTCTCGAGATGACTCGCCAGCATGGCGCAGTATTCCTGCTGCGACCGCACGCCCTCCTTCTGCGCCAACCAATCCGCGATAGTCTGGTGGTAGCGCCGGCTCTTGGCGCTGCTCGTCAGCACGGCCAGGCGCTCGCGCTCGAGGTTGTGCTTGAAGACGAACTCCACCTCGTCCGAAAAGCTCGAATCGGGCAGCTCTAGCACGTAGTCGCGCGCGACCAACTCCTGCAACGAGGCCGCGATTTCGTCCACGTCACGCAGATCGCGCGGATTCCAGAGCTCGGGCGTGTCTTCGTCCGAGCGGCTCAGCGCCAAGATGCCGCCGAGCCAAAATACACTGCCGATCGCCGCGGCATACTCCAGCACGCGGCAGTTTTCCGAGCTGAGCGCTGCGATACGCGCTGCCACGGCGTCCTCCACCGTGAGCGGCAAGTGCGCGCTCGAGAGTCGATCCAAGTCGACCTGCCAGCCTCCGCCAGCCTCGGGATCCGCGGCTTTGAGGACCCCGGAGTCCTGAAACAGGTGCAGCATCTGTTCGAGCAAGGCGGGCGTTCCCGTTGCCATGCTGAGCGCCGAGCGAATCAAGGGCTCGGGTGGCCCGCCCTCGCAGTCCTGCAGCAGGGCGGCCAAGAGCCGG
>DATHEN010000336.1:0-2112 GCA_035318565.1 Polyangiaceae bacterium | reverse complement strand
CTGCCCGGATCCCGAGGCCGCACAGCGCATGATTCAGCTCGTGGAAGCGGCGAGGAAAGACCAGGATTCGCTGGGCGGAGTCGCCGAAGTGGTTGCGCTCGGCGTGCCGCCGGGGCTCGGCGAACCGGTGTTCGACAAGTTGAAGGCGGACCTGGGCAAGGCGCTCTTCAGTCTGCCGGCGGTGATGGGCGTCGAATACGGCGCGGGCTTCGCCTGCGCGGAGCTGCGCGGCAGCGAGCTGAATGACGCGTTCGTGTCGGAGCCCGAGCCGGGCAAAAATCCGCGTATTCAGACGAGCAGCAACCGGCACGGCGGGATGCTCGGCGGTATCTCGTCGGGTATGCCGATCGTGCTGCGCGCCGCGGTGAAGCCGACCAGTAGCCTGTCACGCGAGCAACCCACGGTGAACCAGGAAGGCGAACCCACTTCGATTCGAACCCGCGGGCGCCACGATCCCTGTTTGCTCCCGCGCTTCGTGCCGATCGCAGAGGCGATGGTCGCTCTGGTTCTCGCGGATCATTGGCTGCGCTGGTGCGGCCAGACCCGCAGCGGCCCCTGATCAGCGCGGTTGCTGCTCGACGGCGATCGCTGCCTCGCCCTATGTTGGGTCGGATGACGTCGTTATCGGGGGCCTGGGTTCTCGTCAGTGGTGCTTCGTCCGGCATCGGCGCCGAGTTCGCACGGCAGATGGCGCGGGATGGCGCTCATCTGGTGCTCACGGCCCGCCGCGAGCACGAGCTCGAGCGGCTGGCGCGAAAGCTCGCCGCCGCGCACCACGTCGAAACCCACGTCGTGACCGGGGACCTGTCCGAGCCCGGCGGAGCGGAGCGAGTGTGTCGATCGGTCGATCAGATCGGCGTGCCGATCGATCATTTGATCAACAACGCCGGCTTCGGCAGCGTCGGCCCGTTCGTGGAAACGGACGCGGCTCGGCAGGCGAGCATGGTGCGCTTGAACTGCGAGTCGCTGATGATGTTGTCACGGCATTTTCTGCCCGGCATGGTGCGGCGCCAGCGCGGCGGTATCGTTCATGTCGCCTCCGTTGCGGGTCACATGCCCGTCCCGTACATGGCCACGTACGGTGCCACGAAGGCGTTCGTGCTGAGCCTCTCGCTCGCGCTCGCCGAAGAGGTCAGAAAGAGCAAGGTGCGGATCTGTGCGCTCTGCCCCGGCCCCGTGCCGAGCGGCTTTCAAGCGGCCGCCGGCATGCCCTCGAGTAACGTGTCGGGCGCGATCGCGCTCAGCGCCGAGGAAACCGTGACCCGCGCGCTTGCCGCCTACGAAGCCGGCGAAGTGCTGTGCGTCCCGGGCGTCTTGAACACCGTGCAAACGCTCTCGTCGAAATTCCTACCGCGCGCGCTCATGGTGCGCAGCGCCGCCGAAGCCATGCGCCGCATGGGCCGGGCTAAGTCTTGATCGCCGAAGCCAGCTCGCTGAGCATGCGATCCGCGAATTGCAGGCCGTCGCCGAAGGCTTCGTTTTCGAGCGCGCGTCGGGTCAAGCGGCCGCCGGGGCTCAGACGGTAGGCCGAGTTCTTGCGCGAAACGAGCTGGCCGATGCGCTCGGCATCGAGCGGCGTGTCCTCCCGCAGGTGTAGACTGACGCTCTTCGCGCTGGCTTCGCAGCCGAGCACGCGCAGCGCGCGGAGCTCCGTCTTGAGGCGCATCAACTCGATCAAGCGGCGCGCTTCGAGCGGAGGATTGCCGAATCGATCTTGCATCTCGGCGGCCAGCTCCGAAACCTCGCCGTCCCCCTGCGCGCTCGCCAGGCGCTTGTAGAAGGACAGGCGCACGCCGACCTCCGAGATGTAGTCCTCCGGAAGCAGCGCCTCGACGTCGAAGCTGAGCTCGGGATCCACCTCGTGAATCACGGGCTCCCCGCGCAGCTCCTGGGTGGCTTCCTCGAGCATCTGACAGAACAGATCGAAGCCCACGCTCGCCACGAAGCCGCTCTGTTCGCTGCCGAGCAAGTCGCCCGCGCCGCGCAGCTCCATGTCGAGCGTGGCGATGTGAAGACCGGAGCCGAGCTCGCTGTAGCGCTCGAGCGCTTCGATGCGCTGGCGTGTTTCTTCGCTGAGCTGACTCGGCGGAGGCACGAGCAAGTAGCAGTACG
>DATHEN010000335.1:0-2567 GCA_035318565.1 Polyangiaceae bacterium | reverse complement strand
GCCGCCCGTGCCACCAGTACCGCCCAGCGGCGGAGTCGGACCGCAGCCCGTTTGGCTCACGCTCCAAAGCGCCGCAACCAACCCAACGCGACCGAGCGGTGCCACGTAAACACTCAAGCTGGTGACCGAATTCATCTTGCGGCGGATTGTAGACACCTGATGTGGATCGCCGGCTCACGGATGCGATTTCATCGCACAACCATCACAGTCGAGAGCGCGGGGCACGCAATGGATTCGTGACTGTAATCAGTAGCTTGGACGCTACGCGCCGGAACCCTGCCCGTGCCAGGCGGAAATAGTCTGCCCGCTCACGTGCGTTACGCTTTCATCTCTTCGCGCTTCGACTCGATCGCGAACCTCGTGCTGGGAACGGATATCGCGAACAACGAGTACTATGCGGGTGCGATCTCGACTTCCTCGGCGAAAGTGATCGTGCGCGGACGGTTGGCTCGAACGAATCGTCGTCGAGTGACACTGACGCCGATCAACCACACTGCATTTCTGGGTGACCGCTCGGCGTGAGCTGCGAAAAAAACCCCTGCGCGCTTCCGCATCGAAACACGTACGCATGTCGGGGACACGCGCCGGCTGCTTGAGCCCCGCGACGGCGCTGCGGTACCCTGTCGCAATGCGCCTTTTGAAAGCAGTCGTGCTCTCGGCTGGGTTGCTCGCGGTGAGCTGTGGTCAAGACATAGATTCGCTCGACCAGAGCGAGCGCTTGGCTACGGCAACAGCAGAGGCAACGGCGGCTCCGGCTTTCGTGAATTGGCCCTCCTATGGACGCGATCTCGCCAACACGCGCACGAACCCCACGGAGACCACGATTGGGCCGGCGAATGCCTCGCTGCTCCGCCAGAAGTGGCGTTTTGCGCTCGGAACCCTGGCGGTGACGAGCACGCCGGCGATCTATGAAGGGAACGTCTACTTCAATTCCTGGAATGGCAGCAGCTACGCGCTGAACGCCAGAACGGGGGCCCTCGTTTGGCAATCACTGCTCCAGCTTCCACAGGGTGACGGTCTGGCTGCGCAGATCAGCAGCTCACCGGCGGTCACGGCGGATGCCGTGTACGTCACCGCGGACGCAGCCGAAGTATTCAAGCTGGACCGCCGAAACGGCCGCGTGCTCTGGAAATCCAAGGTAGACAGCAGCCGTGCCACGCGGCTCTGGTCGTCGCCCGTCGTCGTCGGAGATTTGCTGATCTTCGGTATCGGCTCGTATCAGGTGTTCACTGCCGAGGGTCTGTGCGGCATCTCGGGCGAGTTCTCGTTTCGCGGCAGTGTGGTCGGCGTAGACACGGCGACCGGACAGGTGCGCTGGCGCGTGTATGTTGCGCCACCCGGTAATTTCGGCGTCTCCGTTTGGTCTTCCGCAGCCGTAGACACCGTGCGCAAGCTCGCTTTCATCGGCACCGGGCAGGGCTACACCGAGCCCGCGAGCCCACTTTCGGATTCGTTGATCGCAATTCGATACGACACGGGACAGCTCGCCTGGTCGCATCAGTTCACCGCGGATGACGTGTGGTCGCTCGGTGGCACGCAGAAGGAAGACTTCGACGTCGGCGCGAGCCCCAACCTGTTCCGCATCGGCACGCAGGACGTGGTGGGCGTGGGTGACAAAGCGGGAAATTATTACACGCTCGATCGGGACACTGGCGCCATCGTGTGGTCGAAGGCGCTCACGCCGGGTTCTCATCTCGGCGGCGTGCTCGCGACCACCGCGTATGCGAACGACTCGATCTACGTCGCTTCGAACGAGGGCATCGAGAGCCTCACCGAGGATCCGCTCTGTTTTCTAGAGATAGAGCTGGCTCGGCCCAAGGCCGCGGACGTGATCTCGCTCGACGCCAGGACGGGCGTCGAACGCTGGCGCAAACGGGTTACGCCCGGCGTGTTCGGCGGAATCACGATCGCCAATGGTGTCGCTTATTTCACGACGGTCGACGGCTACGTGCACGCTCTGGCGGCCACCGATGGCCGCCAGCTGTGGAAGTACAAGGCGGGCATCAGCACCGGCGGCGGCGTCACCGTTTCCGGTGGCATGCTGTTCGTCGGCACCGGCTGGAATTGGATCGTTTCGCCGCCTGGATCGCTGGTGGCGTTCGAGCTCGGCAAGTGCAACGCCGCGGCGTGCCCCGCTTGCGTGCTCGGCCAGGCGCGGTGTTGCAATACGCTGCTGGATCGCTGCGGCTGCGACACGCTCGGCGTTTGTTTGTAAAGCGTCGTGAAGCGAGAGGCGTGCGTGCTCACGGCGGTGGCGCACGCGTCTTGCGGAGCAGCGCCGCCTTGAGATCCAGCCGCGAAGCACGGCGAATTTCCGCGTCGCGATGGCGTCGTAGCTCGCTCTCGGTCTCGGGCACGATCGGGGGCACGGGGCGCGGGTTGCCCTGTGCGTCAATCGCCACGAATGTCATGTATGCCTTTGCGACGTACGTGCGTTCGCGAGTCTGCGGGTCTTCACTCTCCAGACGCGCGCCGACCTCCATCGACGTGCGACCCGTGTAGTTGACGCTCGCCCAAATGGAGACGTGCTGTCCCAGGCGCACCGGCGCGAGAAAATGCAGCGCGTC
>DATHEN010000334.1:0-2917 GCA_035318565.1 Polyangiaceae bacterium | reverse complement strand
CATCGCGAGCGGGCCGCCGAGCGGATCGTGCTCGCAGGCGTGCAGCGCGTCCGCGAGCGAGCGCGGCATCGAACGGAGCGCTTGCGGACCGCTCACGTCCTTCACAATCTCGAACAGCTCGTCGTGCAAGGGCAGGTGATTGGTCCCCACCAAGCTGGTCACCACGAATACCGCGGCCGGGAGCCCCATCTGCTGCAGCACGGGGAGCGCGTGGTCGTGCACGTCTTGGTAGCCGTCGTCGAAGGTGATCGCCGCGAGCTTGCTGCACGGCTCTCGGCGTTCGAGCGACGCGCCAAGCTCGTCGAGCGAGACGATGCGGTAGCGGCGCGCCACCCATTCGAGATGAGCGCGCAGCATGCGCTGCGAGATGGTCATCCCGGGGAGGATCTTGCCCTGCACCGCCGCGACGCTCTCGACCACGCGGTGGTAGCCGAGGATCAGCGGCGTCCCCGGATGCCGGCGGCCCAGCAAACCGTGGGCGCCGCTCCACGAGAGCGCAGCGGCGATCGTCGTTTTAGCGAGGCGCCGCATGGTCCGTCTGCACCGTCTTCGCGGTTACCCGCTTGCTGATGTCGAGCGCCGCGCGCGTGATGCGGCGGGCCTTGCGCGTCAAAGCAGTCGCCTCGCGTTCGAGGAAACCTAGCGTGCCCGGCGCGTGCAGCTCGATTCGCGTGAGCTCACGGGCCGCGTTCGTCCAGTGCGCCTTGTAGCGCTCGGTGCCGTGCAGCAGGTCCAGCTCGTCAGCGCCTTCGGCCATCGCGGCGCGCACCGCGACGCCGAGCAAGACCAGCCCGACGCTGTCGCGTGCGAACGCAGGGTCGAACCCGGACTGATAAAAGTAGAAAGTCCGCTGGCGAAGAAAGCCGTAGAGCGCAGCCGCCGGCTTGCCGTCGACCCGCAGCACCCAGAGCCGAAGCCAGCCCGCGGCGAGCGCCGAGCGCGTGACCTCGTCGTGGAACGCGCGCAGCGCCGGCGTCGAGAACGCGCCGGGTTCGCCGCGCGAATGCCAGCGTCGATCGTGAAGCGCGTACAGCTCGCTCAACGCCCGCTCGCGCTCCTCTTCCGTGCGCGCCAGCTCGAAGCTCGAACCTGGCCGGCGCTCGAGCTTGGCGAGCTTGCGCCGAAAGGCGTAGCGATGCTCCGAGCCGAGGCCGGCCATATACGTGTCGAACGTCTGGTCGCGGAGCGATACCCACGGGCACACCTCGCGTGGCCCTTCCCACGCGTGCCAGCGCTGCTGTCGCATGCGCTCCACCAGCGCGGCCGCAGGGCCCACGGGTCGCATGCGCATCAGAGCCAACGCGCGGCCGGAAGTGTTCAGCCGATCGGAAAGGACACGCACGGCTTCCGCCTCGTGCCCACGCCGAACGATCAGGTCGAGGTAGTCGGAGCCCGCCACGCCCGAGCCGAGAAACTGAAGCGACGCGACCGGCGGCAGATGCTGCACCGACGCGGGACGAAGCGCGAACGGCGCGATGGCGACGAGCAGGCCGCCACGGCGCAGGGTCATGATCTGGAGCTTGTTGTCCTCCGCGAGGTGCTTCCACCATGCGAAAACCCACTGCCAGGTGAGGAAGAGACCATCAGCGTCGCTTTCCGCCAACAACGCCTCCCACTCCGGCGCGAGACGCGAAAAAGTGTGAACGTCGTCGATGATCTCGAGCGTCGGTTCGACATGCGATGGGGGTATTGGATCCATCACTTTACGGTCGCTACGGGGCGCGCGACCGGCTCACGCTCGCGCGCTTCCAGCAGGCGCGAGTAGAGAGATTGCATTTCGTGCGCCATGCGTTCCTGAGAGAAGCGCTCGGCGATCCGGCGGCGGCCAGCGGCGCCGTAGCGACCGCGCAGCTCCGAATCTTCCAACAGCTGCATGAGCGCGCGCGCGAGCGCGCTGACATCCGTGGGTGGTACGAGGATGCCGGTCTCACCGTCTGCGACCGCCTCCTTCGTGCCGCCCGAGTTGGTTGCGACCACGGCGACCCCGGCCGCCATCGACTCGAGCACCGAGTTGGGCAGGCCCTCGCCGGTCACGGATGGCAGCACCGAGATCGCGAGCTCGGCCAGAACGTCCGGTACATCCAGTCGAAAGCCCGTGAAAACGACCCGGTCGGACAGACCGAGTCGAGCGGCATGGCGTTCCAGCGCTTGGCGATATCCGCCGGCCGGTTCGCCCTCGCTGGGCGCTCCCTCGTCGCCCACGATCACGAAGCGCGCATCGGGGAAGCGGTCCGCCACCAAGCGTGCAGCCTCGATGAAGACCTCGAGCCCCTTGCTCGGAGCCAGTCGGGCGAGCACGCCGATCAGAGGTGCCCCTGCCGCGAGACCGAACTCGCGCCGGAAACCTGCCGAGTCTTTCCGCCCCTGGAAGCGTCGGGTATCGACGCCGTTGGGGATCACGGCGATCCGGTCGTCACGCCAGCCTTCGCCGACCAAGCGGCGGCGGATCATCTCCGCGTTCACGACGGTGCAATCGGCGAGACGGCACGCGATTCGGTCGACGGCGCGCTGCGCGGGAGTCCACACCGACCCGTCGTCGCGGATCGATGCGATCCGCACCGGCGTGCGCGCGAGCCACGCGGCAGGCAGCGCGAAGGTGTTGGCATAGAAGCCGTGGGTGTGGATCAGCCGAACCTGGTTGCGCGCGAGGTACGTCGCGAGCCGCGCTTGCTGGCGCAACGCATTTGGCCCGTAGAGGCGACGGATGCGGTACTCGGCGACCGGCACGCGCGCCTGGTCGATCTCGTTCATCAGCTCACCCGTGCGAGAAAGTGTCCCCACGTGCACCCGGTACGTCTCGGGATCGATGCCACGCACGAGATTCACGAACTGACGCTCGGTGCCACCGATCGCCAGCGCGTTGGCGAACTCCAGAATCGGAACTGATTGAGCCACGTTCATTCTCCCACACGACTGC
>DATHEN010000333.1:0-3501 GCA_035318565.1 Polyangiaceae bacterium | reverse complement strand
CACTGTCTTCGTCTGGGACGGCGCTAACGACGTGTTCCCACCGCAGACCTTCACGATCGATGCAGCGGTTCGCGACACCTTCGGCGATGCGGTCTCATTCGATGTGCAACGGCGAGAGCCTCAAGGCGACTTTGTCGCGGCGATCGACCACAAAGCAGAGCATGTGCAAATACTCGTCGCCGATCGAGATGCCAAAGTCATCGGCACGAGAGGGCTGACAGTGACCGTCGACCCCGTGCTTTGCATGAATCCCGAGCGCCCACGGTGGACGCAGGATTCTAGGGCGCCAGCGTTCTTGCTGAGCTGTCCGAAGATGGGCACGGTGCTCAAAGTCACGCCTGACCTCGACGATCTATCGCCGCCCTGAACGCGGCTGCAGCGGCGGACCGGCGGCCGTAGCCAGCCCAGCGGATGATGGCTTCGGCGCGTCGCTGTTCGCGAAGAGCGTGCTCTCGCTCATCGAGCGCGAGCAGTACCCGAGCCATGGCTAGACGCGCATCCGCTTCACGCAAGCGCACCCCCATGTTGCTGGCCAGCGCGAGCGCGTCGTCGAGCTCTGCGCGGGCAGTGGCGAAGTCCTCACTGGCAATATGAAGCTCGGCGCGGGCGAGCGGCGCGTACACGACGAAATTGAGCGCTCCTGCCTGCCGCAGTATCGGCTCGGCCTCGGCGAGATGCTGTCGCGCCTGCTGCGTTTCCCCCAGCGCGAGGTGCGCGCTTCCGAGCGTCACGTGATCGCGTCCAATATCGAGCGGTCGGTCGTCGTCGTGCGCCCATGCCAAGGTCTGGTCCGCATGCGCCTTGGCCTCGGCCGCGAGGCCCTGGTCCAGGAGCCATGCGCAGTACTGAAAGCCGGGCTGCCCATGCAGCAGCGGCCTGTGCGGCTCCGCGTGGGCCTGAATCGCGCGGGCTTCCTCGAAGTGCTCTGCGGCTTGTTCGTGCTCGCCCGTCTGATGCCGCGCGTGCGCGAGTGAAGAGAGGCTCGCGATCAGCTGACCAGCATCGGCATCATGTGCATAAGAGATCGACTGTTGGGCAGCGGCAATCGACTCTCGTATCCAGCCGCGGTCGAGCAGCAGCTCTCCGAGGTTTCGTAGGCTGTTGGTGGCGTTTCTCCAGTCCTGCTGGGCGACGTACAAGTCCACGGCCGTGCGTATCGGGTCTTCCGCCATGTCAGTGCGGCCCAGCGCCCGGAGACGAGTGCTCACCAAGGTCAACACATGCGCTCGATCTTCGGCACGAAGCTCTGCGGATGGGGTGGACCAGCGCTCGACGAAGAACGCGGCCAGGCAGGCTAGATCTGCGCCGTATGCGCCGAGCTTGCGGGTCGAATAGAACTCGGCGCCGCGCGAGATACGCTGCCAATACAGCTCGTCGAATGCCTCCTGCGCATGACCACAAGCGCAAGCGTGGGCAACGGCCCGGTAGAGCGGCATCAGGCCGCGAAGCGTGTCCGGGCGCGGCTGCGCGAGGTTCCGGTAGTGCTGGTAGAGGCACGCGTTCCCCGAAACCCACGCTGCGGGTGCGCGCTGCGACAAACGTCGGGCGAAGTAGTCGCGGATCAGCGGATGGCAGTCGACGGAGCGATCCTGACCGCGCACTTCAATCACCGATAGCTCACGCAGCCGGTCGGTGGCCTGGACGTAGCGCTCGCCACTCAACGCGTCGCTGAGCAGAGGGATCGCAGCGTTGCGGAGCGCATCGACTGCCGCGCGCTCGGCGGGACGATCGAACAGCCCGAGAAGTCTCATGACCTGCAGCTCGGGTCCTTCGCCGAAGCTGCGTTCGAGCTCCGCGATGATTCGCTCGACCGGCGGGCTCGACCCACAGAGCAACGGCGCAGCCGCGTCGATGTGATTGTCGGGCTGCCCGGCCAGATGACCCGAAAGCAGTCGCAAGGCCAACGCATGGTTGCCACAGGCCCGGCTTGCTTCTTCGAGCGCGGTGTCGCTACCGAGCACGCGTCCGATCCGCAGCAGCGCGCGTCCAGCTTGCGCGGACATCTGCTCCAGCCCGAGCTCGAGGGTGCTGGCCTCGGCGTACTCTTCGAAGTCGCGAACGGGAACCCGGGTACTGATCACACACAAGCCGCGCCCTCGCGTTCTCGCCAGTTGGGACAAGAAAGTGGAGAGGGCCGGGTCGAGAACCTTGCCGCGATCCGTGGCGAAGCTGGATTGCAATGGTTCCATGCCGTCGAGCACGATCAGGCTAGGTGTCGCGGCCACCAGCTTCGCCAAGCGCGCGCCGCGGTCCCACGGCGATCCGATTTCGGGGCTCTGATCGCCGAACCGTTGCAACGCTTCTGCGATGAACGCATCCGCAGACCCACTCGTGTCGCCCAGACCCGGCCGGTAGAACGACCAAGCGAACGCGCGACGGACGCCTTGATACCGGTGCTGAATCGTGGCCTGGCTCCACTTGTTCAGGATCGTCGTTTTGCCGGTGCCACCTTGGGCGACCAAGCTCACGACCCGCACGTCCTCGGACGCCCACGCGCGATCGAGCTCAGCCAGGATTTCACCGCGGCCGAACAGCTCGGCGCCCGTCGGCGGAAGACGTTCGAGGTCGGCGAACTCGAGCCCGAGCGGCTTGGATGGCGTGACCTTGCCATGCAGGATCGCCTGCGCGACCTCGTTGTAGGCCACGGCTTCGGAACCCGCAAAGTGCTCGAGAATGTTGCGTCCGCCGCTTGGTAGTACCGCCGTCTCCGCAATCCAGGACACCTGTTGCCACGGGCATGGCTCCGCCAAGACGAATATCAACTGCATGCCGGAGCGTTCGCGCCGCTCGATCAGCGCCGGGATCTCTTCCTTCACGCAGAAAGCGGAGGCGAGGAAGTTGGCAGTCACCAGGCAGATCCCGATGTCGGCACCACGCAACGCCTGGGCGATCGTCGAATACCAACGTTCACCCGCGTTGATCTCGCGATCCGTCCAGACCGTCACTTCCTCGGCGAGCTCCAGAGCACGCAAGTGCGGCATCAATCCGTTCAGCCACTGCTCGTCGAGGTGGCAGTAACTTACGAAGATCGACCGGGGCGACATCCACGCGCAGCGTAGCCGCTCGCTCTGCAGGACGTCCAATCGCGCTAGGTGTCTTCGCTTGCGCGACGACGGAGGTGCTCGAACCATGGTTCGTGGGTCATGCGGTGGTTGAGGTCGCTCCAGATTGGGAGGGCGTGCTCGTGGAAGCGGCCGATGTAGTGGGTGAAGTCGCCGGGGCTCATGTCGAGCAGGCGTTTGAACTCGCGGTTGAAGTGCGGCTGGTCGCTGAACCCGCCTGCGATCGCCAGGCGCGAGCGTGGGCTGGCCGGGCGCTCGACCAGGGTGCGCATGGCCGTCTGCACGCGTACGACGCGCTGGAGCGCCTTGGGCGAGAGCCCGACGTGGCTGTCGAAGTGCCGACGCAGGGTGCGCTCGCTCACGTTCAGCTGCCGGGGAAGGGCGCTGCTCTCCTCGTGCGCGACCAGCCGAGCGAGCGCGTGCATGAGGTCGTCGTGAG
>DATHEN010000332.1:0-2114 GCA_035318565.1 Polyangiaceae bacterium | reverse complement strand
GCCGCCCGTGTCCGTGCTCGCGTGTGAGCGCGGCTATCAGGACGCCGAGGGTGGACGCGGTTAGCTTTGCGGCGACGAGCTCCGGCGCGGCTGCCGCGCGCTCGTCGTCGAGCAGGAGGGCATTCATCAGGACACCTCGGCAGTGGCAGCCTGCACGTGGTCGGCGGAAGCCAGCTTGGCCTTCGCCAGTGCCGCGGCCATCAGTGTGTGGTGCGCGAGCAGGTTCACTTTTCGCGGCAGCCCAGCGGTAGCCTGGTAAATGGCTTCGAGTGCTGGCGGTTCAAACAGGGGCAGCTCGGTCCCGGCACGACGAAGCAGGTGGCCGAGGTAGTCATCCAGCTCGCTTCGGCTGAGCCCGCCGATGTTGCACCGCACGACAACACGCTGGCTGAGTGCTTCATGCGCCGCCATGGAGAGCCGGCGTCGCAACTCGGGATGCCCGATCAGAATCAGGCAAAGCCTGTTTTCGGAATCCATCGCGTAGTTGGTCAGGAGTCGAAGGTCCTCGAGCACGTCTGCGCGCAAGTGATGCGCTTCATCAATCACGAGGATCGGGCGGCAGCGTGCCTCCGCACACAGACGAGTCACCTCGCTGCGGATCTGGCGGAACAACGCGGCGCGGCTGCGTTCGATGGCAAGCCCGAGTTCCCAGGCAATCGTTTTGTACATATCCATCACGTTGCCGGTCGAGTGCGGCACGTACACCGTGCGATACAGACCGGTGTGCAGTGCCGACACGACCTTCCGGCAAGCGCTGGTTTTGCCGCTACCGCTTTCGCCGGTGACGAGGCCGATGCCACGCAGTTCGATCAGATGCGTGCGCCGGACTTCCATTTTCTTGAGCGCGGTGGAGGCGAAAAGGTCGTCGGTGTCGAGCTCCTTGCCGAAAGGGTGCGCGGTCAAGCCGAAGTGCTTGCGATACATTATTCGCGCTCCTGTTCGGCCGTAAAATCCCGCATATTCAGGCCGGCACGCGGCTCAGGAGGCCTGTCGAGAGTTGAGAGCTGTCGGTCCCGCCGCACGAAGCAATTGGCGTAAGCGTCCACGGGTTTGGCCAGTTGGATCTGACGTCCCTGGTGCCAGACCTGCACGCCTTTGCGTGCGCCGCTTGGATCGTAGCGCAGCACGACCGTCTCGCCGATGAGCGTTGCCTCTACTTCATAGAGCACGCCGTCGAGGCTTACCGTGCGGTCCTTGTGCACTCTGCGCTTGGTCTCGAAGAGAAAGAGCTCACCGAGCTCATCAGGTGCAAGCTTTACCTCATTCGAGCGTGCGGCCCAGCGATCGAGCGTCGTTTCGCCGTCGAGCCCGCGATGCGGATGATGGTGATACTCGCCTTCGATCCAGGCCCAGAGTCGCCGATTCAGCGACTCGAGACTCTGCAGGTCTGCTTCGGCAATGAGCGACATCAGCTGCATGCGCACCGTTCGGAAGAAGCGCTCTTGCTTACCTTTGCCCGCTGGTTGATACGGGCGCGCATGGATCAGCGTGATGCCGAGCTTCGCGCAGACAAGCGCCAGATGCTGCGAGCGGTAGGCGGCACCATTGTCGACGTAGAGCCGCTTTGGAACGCCTCGACGGCGAATCGCTTGCTCCATCACTGGCAGAAACGCGGCGGTGTTCTCGCTGGTGGCAAACGCCGCATACGGCACCAGCCGGGTTGCGTCATCGAGTAGCCCGATCAGGTAGCTCTTGCGCCTGCGTTTCCCCTCCACCGCAACGGCGGGGCCGTGCATCACGTCGCTCATCCACAGCTCGCCTGCCTTCTCGAAGGCGAAGTGCCGACGATCCTTATTCGTTGCGCCGGATTCGGGCTTGTTCAAGCCGAATCGCGCCAGCAGGCGGTGCACGGTCGCTGGCGCCAGAATTATCTCATTCGGCACACCACCACTTTCCCGCGCCGCCACGATCAGCTGCGGGACGCTGAGCGCGCGCTGTTCGTCTTTCAGCTGCACGATCACGTCCACCACCGATTGCGGGATCGCCCGCGTCAGCCCGTTGTCACGGCGGATCTTCGGCAGCAGCGCGTCGAAGCCGCCGCGGCGGTAATCGCTGAGCCAGCCGCGCAGCGTCTCCACCGCGATGCGGCGGCGCCGGCTGCCGGGGATCTCGTA
>DATHEN010000331.1:0-3603 GCA_035318565.1 Polyangiaceae bacterium | reverse complement strand
T
The DNA here is from genome assembly GCA_035318565.1 of Polyangiaceae bacterium. Classification (GTDB taxonomy): domain Bacteria; phylum Myxococcota_A; class Polyangia; order Polyangiales; family Polyangiaceae; genus DATDJP01. The sequence goes on along the minus strand of DATHEN010000331.1, from coordinate 3,602 downwards.
CTGAAGTCGAACTTCTCGTACAGTTCGTCGGCAACGTCCAGGATGTTGCCATCACGGGTGACAAAGAACGTCACCCCAGCCGCAATCGTCATGGCGAGTTGTCGGGCATCGGAGTCCGTGCTTGGGCGGCTATCAACCGGTAGCAGAGCACGCACGATGGGGAGGATCTGTTCTTCTCGCGCGGCATCACGTGGCACGCGTGGAAAGCTCTCAGCACGGGCCCGCTGGTAGTTGCGCTCATGCTCCGATTCACGCCGGTTGATCTCCGTGAGAATCTCATCCGTAAGGTTCAGCTCTACGAAATCCCCCAGCCAGTCTGCGACAAGCCCGGACGATTCCTCATGGCCAGTGCCCTCCTCATCCAAGTCGAAGAAGATGTTCGCATCGATGACGACTCGAACCGCGTGAGTATGGCGCCTTTCGGCCACCATCCGAAGAAGAGGAAGACCGGCCAGCTCGTAACGCCAGACAGTCAGGAGTGCGCCTGTTGGCTCGCGCACTGCGTCGTGATCCCCCGTAGCTGCTCGCTCGGATTCGCCCAGCGCTCGTTCGGGTGAGACGGGGCGACAGCGTGAGTCGGAGTGCCGGTAATTTTTCCTGGGGGCCCGAGGTCTGGAACGCTCTGCGTCCGGAAAGGAAAAGGTCCGTCACGGTTGCCGCCGCACGGACCAGGCCGGTGATTGCAGCTACTTCTTCAGACCGATCTCACCAGCGCGGAGTACGTTAGTCAGCAGGGGTGGCGGCAGGCAAATTTGCCGCGTTGCCCGCTGCATACAGGCGGCGGCTGCGGGTTCAAGCGGCACACGGCCTATGTGCGCAAGATCCCTGAAGGCACCCGGGTAGCGCGCTGGTATTGCCCGCTCGGACGGGTGACTTTCAGCTTGCTGCCGTCGTTTCTGGCCAGCAGATTACCGGGGACTTTAGCGGAGGTCGAGCACGCCGCAGGCGCTGCCGAAGGCGCCGCCACGCTGGCGGAAGCCACGCGAAGCCTGCGTCCCGACCTGGCCGACGAACGCAGCGCCCGGCGCTGGCTCCGCCGTCGCGTGCGGGCGGTTCGAGCGGCGCTGCTGGCGTTGGTGACGCTGGTGGTGGAGCTGGCCGGCGTGCCGGCGACACTGCGGGACGTGCGGCAGGCGCTTGGGACAGTGAGCGTGCTCGGAGAGGTGCGCCAGCGCCTCGGCGACCAGCTGCCGTCGTTGCCTGCGCCCGTCGGATTCCAAGCCCGGTCACCGGCGCGCTCGAAGCGCGGAGTCGTGCAGCAACACACGATGGGTCCAGACCCGCCGTACGGAGGCAAGTAGCTCGGTCGCGCGCACCGCACGAAGCGGGCGCTCACGGAAGAGAGCTACTGATGACCTACAATCCGAATGATCCCGACTACCGCCAGCGCGTTGCCCTGTTCCGTTACGGAGTAATTGCTGACGTGATCCATCTTGGTGCGCGGAAAGGCCTGTACGCGAAGCTCCGCGAGAAAGCCGACCGCGACTACGAGATCCCCGGCAGCCGGCGCCGCCGCATCGCGGTGGAGACGCTGCGCGGCTGGCTCAGCGATTACCGCCGCGGGGGCTTCGACGCGCTGTTGCCGAAGATCCGCCGCGACAACGGGCTGACGCGGGCGCTCCCGCAATCCGTGGTGGACGTGATCGTGCAACTGAAGGACGAGCAGCGCTCGCTCAGCGTCCCGCAGCTAATCGTGGCGGCGCGGGAAAGTGGGCGGGTGCCGAATGAGATAGTTCTGGCGCCAGCGACGGTGCACCGGCTGCTCGCGCGCTTCGGCTTGAACAAGCCCGAGTCTGGCGCAACGAACAAGGACCGCCGGCACTTCGCCTTCGAGAAGGCCGGCGAACTCTGGATGAGCGACGTGATGCACGGCCCTGCCGTTGCGGTGGATGGGAAACGCAAGCGCAAGAGCTACCTGATCGGGCTACTCGATGACGCAACCCGGCTGGTGCCGTACGCGGCGTTTGCCACCAGCGAGAACACCGCCGCGTTTTTGCCAGTGATGGAGCAAGCGATTCGCCGTCGCGGCGTCCCAAAGCGGCTCTACGTCGACAACGGTGCCGCCTACCGATCGCAACATCTCGCGCTTGTCTGCGCGAAGCTCGGCATCACGTTGATCCATGCGCGCCCGTATCAACCAGCAGGCAAGGGTAAGCAAGAGCGCTTCTTCCGAACGGTGCGCATGCAGCTGATGCCGCTCATTGCTGAAGCAGACCTGCAGAGTCTCGAGTCGCTGAATCGGCGACTCTGGGCCTGGATCGAAGGCGAGTATCACCATCGTCCGCATCGTGGGCTCGACGGCGAAACCCCACTCGACCGCTGGGCTGCACGCTCGAATGAGGTCCAGCTTGCGCCTGGTGAGCTCGGCGAGCTCTTCCTCTTCGAGACCAAGCGCAAAGTGCACAAGGACCGCACGGTTAGCCTCGATGGCGTGCTCTATGAAGTAGAGGCAACGCTCATCGGCGAGACGGTCGTGCTGCGTTACGACCCCGGCGGGTCACGCAAAGGCGTGCAGGTGTGGCACGAGGGCCGCCGGATTCAACTCGCGAAGCCCGTGGACGCTTACGCCAATTGTTTCGTTCGGCGTGACCGCCAGCTCTCAACCCTCGACAGGCCTCCCGAGCCGCGTCCAGGCCTGAATCTGCGGGATTTCACGGCCGAACAGGAGGGCGAATAATGTACCGCAAGCACTTCGGCCTGACCGCACATCCTTTCGGCAAGGAGCTCGACACCGACGACCTCTTCGCCTCCTCAGCGCTCAAGGAAATGCAAGTCAGGCTCACGCATCTGATTGAACTGCGTGGCATCGGCCTCGTCACCGGCGAAAGCGGCAGCGGCAAAACCAGCGCGTGCCGAAAGGTCGTGTCGGCCTTGCACACCGGTCTGTATCGGACCGTGTACGTGCCGCACTCGACTGGCAACGTGATGGATATGTACAAAACGATCGCCTGGGAACTCGGGCTTGCGATCGAACGCAGCCGCGCCGCGTTGTTCCGCCAGATCCGCAGCGAGGTAACGCGTCTGTGTGCGGAGGCGCGCTGCCGTCCGATCCTCGTGATTGATGAAGCGCATCACTTGCGCGCAGACGTGCTCGAGGACTTGCGGCTCCTGACCAACTACGCGATGGATTCCGAGAACAGGCTGTGCCTGATCCTGATCGGTCATCCCGAGCTGCGACGCCGGCTCTCCCCATGGCGGCGCATGAGGCACTCAGCCAGCGTGTCGTCGTGCGGTGCAACATCGGCGGGCTCAGCCGAGGCGAGCTGGATGAATACCTCGGCCACCTGCTTCGTCGTGCCGGAACCGAGCTACCCCTGTTTGAACCTCCAGCACTCGAAGCCATTTACCAGGCCACCGCTGGGCTGCCGCGAAAGGTGAACCTGCTCGCGCACCACACGCTGATGGCCGCCGCACTGGCGAAGGCCAAGCTGGCTTCCGCCGACCACGTGCAGGCTGCCACCGCCGAGGTGTCCTGATGAATGCCCTCCTGCTCGACGACGAGCGCGCGGCAGCCGCGCCGGAGCTCGTCGCCGCAAAGCTAACCGCGTCCACCCTCGGCGTCCTGATAGCCGCGCTCACACGCGAGCACGGACACGGGCGGC
>DATHEN010000330.1:0-6401 GCA_035318565.1 Polyangiaceae bacterium | reverse complement strand
GCCGCACGGCCCAGGCAGATCCCGACAGCCGCATCGACGTGATCCTGGGCTGCCTCTCACAGCCGCCGGACATCGTCGAGTGAGCAACTGGTTCAACCCCTCGCCAGTGCTCTACTGAACAACGGTCGATAACTCTGCCCGCCGCTGTAGGTAAAGCTCGCACCTCGCGGGGCTCGAGAAGCAGCTGCGAGAGTTCCAAACTCGCCTTCTGTGCGGGAATCGGGCACACCGCCGCACCCTCACGAAAAACCCTGCTGCCACGCTCGCAACACGGGGAGAAAGCACGGCGGCAAAGCTCAGGAATTCTCAGCATGGCTCCCGGCAAGTGCGCTATCTAGCTTGCCGGTTCAGCGCTCTGCCGAGCCGTAAATCGCTCATATCGCCCGCTGCCGCTCGTCCGAACGGCTTCACGCGGGTCCGCTCGATAAGCCCGTACGCCATGTTGCTATCGGTAGACGCGAACATCCCTTTCGAGAAAAGCCTGGTATTTCGTACCTACAGGGATGACCTGCTCGAGCTAGTCGAGTTCATGCCCACTATTCGCCGGGTCGAGATTCGCTCTCGCGAAGAGCACGGGCCAATCGTGAAGATGGTGAACGTCTGGTACGGCGGCAGCGAAATTCCGGCGGCAGCGCGCGTCGTCATGACCGACTCGCTGCTCTCGTGGACCGAGCACGCAGAGTGGAACCAATCGGATCTGACGTGCGCTTGGCGCATCGAGACCCACTCGTTCAGAGAAGCGGTCGAGTGTCGTGGCTCGAATCGTTTCATCGAAGACGGCACCGGCACGCACCTGGAGATCCGCGGCGATCTAGTGATCGACGCCTCGCAGATCCGCGGTGTCCCCAAGCTGCTCGGAAAGAGTCTGGGTAAGACGGTATCCGACCTGCTGTTGAAAAAGATTACTCCCAACCTCATTGAAGCGACTGACGGTCTCAGACGATACTTGGAGCGGAAGCAGAAGGTGTGACCCGAGTTCGCGTATTGTACTTTGCGGCAGTGCGCGAGTTCATGGGAGTCGCCGAAGAAGAGCTGGAGCTGCCGAGCAACGTCATGCGCGTCGCGGATCTCATCCCGCACCTCGAAGCAATACGCCCGCACCTGAAAGGCCGCTTTCAGAGCGTGCGCATCGCGGTGAACGAAAGCTTCGCCCTTCACGACGAGCCCCTGCACGACGGTGACGTGATCGCATTGATCCCACCCGTGGCAGGCGGCTGATCGTGCTGGCTAGCGATCTTCGACCCAAGCTCTCGCGCGATTCGCTGCCCACGCCGGAGGTATTCGGGCAAAGCCTGGCTCCCGCTGCCGCGAAGCATCGCGCGTTGCGCCAGCTGCACGAGCTCTTCACTGCGTTCAATCCAGAGGCCGCGCTCGCGGAACGCGTCGATGGCATCGAGCGCCTGGGAAAGTGGCTGCGTCAGACGGGCAAACCACCGGCTCCGGCCGATGCCGAGCCGGGCGACCGCCCGCAGGTGACCCGCGTCCGCCTGCTGGTGCAAGCGCTGGAGCAATTCCCGGCATGCCGGCGCCTGCTCTCCGATCTCGTGCGCAATACTCTCCAGCAAACCTCGGGCGTGTACTTGCTGGCGCGTCTCGGTCTGCCGAGCGATCGTGGCTTCGTCGCCGAAACCGTCGACCGGCTTTCGCGCGGCTTCCTTCCCGAACCCGAAGACGAGCACGACCTCGCACAACTCATCGCACGGTTGTTTCCGAAGCAGCGCGACTTGGAGTGGCTCGCGGCCGTGCCGGAGGCCTTGCTGGTGCGCGCGGTCGAGTCGCTGCGCGATCCGCAAGGGCTGGGCCTGAGCACGTGGTCGCCGGTGCGCGAGGCCGCCTGCGACGCGCTCGGGCTGCTCGCGACGCGGGTCTCCGCTTCGGGCCTATCGGAAGCATTGCGCACGCGCAGCCCCGCGTGCTCGGTGCGCCGCTCGCCATTTTACGAGTTCGCGCGCGCGACGGACGCCCTGATCGAAGCCATCAGCCGTCATGATCCGGAACAGATCGGCGACGCTGCCGAGACGTGCAGGAGCCTGATGCGCCGTTGTCAGGCCACTTGCGCGAACGTCGTCGAGAACCTCGAGCAGCGCGGCGTGAGCGTCGACGTGGTGTACCGGCTGGAGCTGATCGGCGGCAGCCTGGAACGCTACTCGTCGATTTTGGACGAGCTCGTATGCGCAGACGCACGCCTACAGTACGTGGGCGCGCGCCGGCAGCTCGTCAAGCTCCTGGACGCGCGCCGCCGCGACCGGAATCCGCTAGACATCGCGCGCACGAATCTGCACCTGCTCGCGCGCAAAATCATCGAGCGCGCGGGCCACACCGGTGAGCACTACATCACCGAGACCCGCACCGAGTACCTCAAGATGCTGCTATCTGCGGGCGGCGGCGGCTTTCTAACCGCCGGCACCGCCGCGCTGAAGTTCATGATCGGCTGGGGACACTTCGCGCCGTTCGTGGAAGGCACGCTCTCGGCGTTCAACTACGCCGGCAGCTTCATCTTGATGCAGCTCCTGGGGTTCACGCTCGCCACCAAGCAGCCGTCCATGACCGCCGCCGCGCTGGCCGGAACCTTGCGCGATACCTCGGGTCAACAGGAGCTAGCGCCCCTCATCAAGATCATCGCCCGCATCACGCGCTCGCAGCTTGCGGCCGCGGTAGGCAACGTAGGCGTGGTGATCCCGGCGGCCCTTGCCTTCGAGCTCGGCTATCGCCACTTCACCGGACACGGCTTTCTCGACGAAGAAACCGCCGCGTACGTGATGGCCTCGCTCAATCCGCTGTACAGCGGCACCGTGTTCTATGCCGCCCTCACCGGCGTGCTTTTGTGGGTGTCGAGCGTGGGAGCCGGGTGGATCGAAAATTGGGCGGTTTACCGCAGGCTACCGGAAGCCATCGCCGAGCATCGCATCGGACGCATCGTGGGGCGGCGCGTGACGAACTGGGCGTCGCAGGCCTTGCTGCGGAACATCTCCGGCTTCGGAGGCAACACGACCCTGGGAGTGCTCTTGGCCATGACGCCCGTCATGGGCAAATTCTTCGGTCTGCCGCTGGACGTTCGGCACGTGACGCTTTCCACCGGCGCGCTCACCTTGGCCGTGTGCAGCCTCGGCCCCGAGGTGCTGCGTTCCTCGGCGTTCGTGGAAGCCGCCGTCGGCATCCTGGTGATCGGCGTTCTAAACTTCGGCGTCAGCTTCGTGCTGGCGCTGGCGGTGGCGCTGCGCGCGCGCGGGGCCGATCGCTCCGACCGCCGAAGGCTCTGGCTTTCGGTGTTCGCGACGTTCATACGTTCGCCTCTGCAGTTCATTTTCCCACCCAAAGTGGACAGCGCTGCGCCCGTGCACGGCCCCGTTTCGGTACGGCCGAAGCCACACTGAAATCCTCAGCGGCCGCTACGTCCCAGCGAGCGGAGATTCCTCCAGGTGCTCGAGCAGATCGGCTACGTCTGCGTAGATGGCCACGGCGTCAGCGAGCGCGGCATCGTCCCAACCTCCTGAACGCACCGCGATGCAGCGAACCCCTGCACGCTTGGCGGCGGTCATGTCATAGGGTGTGTCGCCGATCATCACGAGCTCTGCGGGCCGAAAGCCCGAGCGTTTCACGGCTGCCTCCACGATGTCCGGCGCGGGCTTCGATTCCTCGGCATCCCCGGAGGAGGTTTTTTCGTCAATCAGGTCGGCAATCTGCGCCTGCTGGAGCAGCGGCTCGAGCTCTTGGGGACCGGCCGAGGTCGCGATGACGAGCACCAGATTGCGGTTGCAGAGCTCCTTCAAGAGCTCGCGCACCTTCGGGAAGGGCCGCAAGCTCGGCAGATGACTGCGCAGGAACCGGGAGCGGCGATGTTTGGAGATCCGTTGGCCGATCTCGGACTCTTCCTCGATCCCCGTGAGCTTGGGCAAGAGCCGATCTCCGCCCATGCCGATCAGCCGCCGCACGTCCTCGAACCGCACGGTGTGGCCAAACTCCTCGAATGTCTCGACCCAGGACTGCGCGTGAGCGTCGTTGCTGTCGAGCAGCGTACCGTCGATATCCAGGAGAACGCCACGTAGCGCAGCCATGCGAGAGAACCTAAGGACGACAGAGCGCAAAGCAAAGGCCGCGGGCCGGACAGAAATCCAGCATGCACGACTGAGCAGAGGCCCTAGGACGGCGACCCGGGTTTCCCGGGCGACGTCCGTCAGTAACTAGTCCGGGGCCGAGGATACAATCTGCCGTGAGCCAGATTTCTGCGGCCCTCACCCAAGTCACCCAAGTGGGGCCGCAGAAATCTGGCTCGCACGACTGAGCCGAGGCCCTAGTCATACGAATTCGCGATCAGTATGCTCCAGCCGCAACGTGACGTTTAACTACCGCATCGGTGTGGACGAAAACGGCCTGGGCGCGCGCCTCGGTCCACTCGTGGTTACCGCGGTGCTGGCGAGCGTCGACGCCGCCGGTCACGTCACCTTGAAACGCAAGCTGCCGAAACGCGTGCGCCAGGATCTCGACGACTCGAAGGAGCTCGTTTCTCACAAGGACTTCCGCTTGGGGGAGGCGTGGGCACGCGCCGTCTGCGACCCCCAGCTCGAGAACCCGCGCGCCCTGCTCGAGCGGATCAGCCTGGAAGGCACCAGCGCGCTGCGTGAGCCCTGTCCCGAACACATGGCGTCGCAGTGCTGGTCCCACCGCGGCGAGGTCTTCTCGTCGGACGAGGAGACCGTACGACGCTTGCGCGCGCATCTCGCGTTCCTCGCGCAGCGAGGCGTGCAGGTGATCGAAGTGCAGAGCAGCGTCGTGTGCACCAAACGGCTGAACGACGCGCGCGCGCGCGGTCACAATCGTTTCGTGTCCGATCTGCACGCCATGGAGCGCCTCGTGATCGCGCTGCGCAAAAAGGCCACGAGCGACGTGCACGCGGTGTGCGGGAAGGTCGGCGGGATGGGGGAATATTCCAAGTTCTTCGGACCGCTGAGCGGTTACCTGCACGCCATCCTGAGTCAGGGCCGCGAGCAGAGCTCGTATCGCTTTCCGGGCCTCGGGGAGCTTCACTTCGTGCGCGACGCGGACGCGAAAGACCCTCTGGTCATGCTGGCGTCACTCGTGGGCAAGTACATCCGCGAGCTCTTGATGGGCCGGGTCGCGCGCTACTACCTGCGAGCATCCGATGAAACCCCGCGGCCGAGCGGATACCACGATCCGCAAACTTCACGCTTCGTCCAGGCGACGGCGCTGCTGCGCAGCTCGAGGCGTGTACCCGACGGCTGCTTCGAACGAGCGCGGGATCTCGGCCCAGCCCCATGAAATCCGACCGAGGTCTGAGCGAGCGCATTCTCAAAGGCCCGCTCGCACTCGAAGTGGCTCGCTTCGGCGCGCCGCTGGCACTCGGGATGGGTCTGCAAACCACGTTCAACTTGGTGGACGCGTATCTGATCGGCCGTTTGCCGCCGGACGTTGCGGGTCCGGCGCTGGGTGCGATCGGGATCTGCGATCAGCTGGCGGCCCTGGGAACAATCGTGAGCTACGGCCTGAGCGTGGCCACGGGGGCGATCATCAGCCGCAAGTACGGCGAAGGCGACATCGAGGGCGTGAAAAGCGTGGCCTGGCAGTCGCTCCTGATGGTGCTCGCGCTGGGCGGAGCGTTCGGGATTCTAGGTGTGTTCGGCGCCGAGGCGCTCATGCGCGACGTGGTGGGGGCCAAAGGGCAAGTAGCGCTGCTGGGAGCCCGTTACCTGAGCGTGATGATCGGCGGCAGTTTCACGATCTTCTTGCTCCTGCATCTGACCACGCTGCAGCGCGCGCTCGGCAGCAGCAAGACGCCGGTCACGATTCTGATCACCGCAAACGCAGTGAATCTATTTCTGGCAGTGTTGTTCGTATTCGGGCCAGGCGCTGCGCCCGCGATCGTCGGCTGGGGCCCTCCGCTCGCCGAGAAGCTCGGCGTTCCGCGCCTGGAGTTGATGGGCGCAGCCTGGGCCACGTTACTCGCACGACTCGTGGTGCTGTTTCCGTTGATTTTGATCGTGGTGCATCGCTTCGGATTGTTCCGGCGCCCTTCGCGCGGGCGCCCCGATCGCGACATCATGCGCGCCATCTGGCACATCGGTTGGCCATCGAGCACGCAGCTGGTCGTGCGCATCGTGGCCATGCTGGTGATTCACTCCGTGGTCGCTCGCGCCTACACCACTGCCACGAACCAGACCGCCACCACGGCGCTCGGAATCGTGTTCCGCCTCGAGACGATGGCGCTGTTCATCGGCCTCGGTTGGGGCAGCGCCGCGCAAACGTTCGTGGGCCAGAACCTGGGCGCCGCCAACCCGCTGCGCGCGAAGGTGAGCGGCTGGTACGCCGCGCTGTTCAACGCAGCCATGATGGCCGCCCTGGCGCTCGCATATCAGCTCTGGTCGCGACAAATCATCGCGTTCTTC
>DATHEN010000329.1:0-2671 GCA_035318565.1 Polyangiaceae bacterium | reverse complement strand
CCTTGCTCGAACAGCAACTGGGGGCTGCCGGGGCTCCGCAGCTCTGCAACGCCGTTGCCGAGGTGTTCATCGGACCGGGCGCCGAGCTTCAGCACGTACGCGTGCAGCACGGCGAGGCCGGGCAGAGCTTCTTGAGTCGCGTGTTCGTCGAGCTCGGCCGGGACAGCCGCTATCTGTGCCGTAGCTTCAGCTTCGGCGGCCAGATCTCGCGCAGCGATCTGTGCATCCGCTTCGCGGGGCCCGGAGCACGTGCCGCGCTCGACGGCCTGTATCTCGGCGACGGCGAGGAGCACGTGGAGCATCACGTGGTCGTGGATCACGCCGCTTCGCACTGCGAAAGCCAGCAGAAGTACAAGGGCGTGCTGAACGGCCGCGCCCAGGGCGTCTTCGACGGCGCCATCTTCGTGCGCCGTGGCACGAAGGGCACGTCCGCGCACCAGGAGAATCGCAACGTCTTGCTGTCGCCGGAGGCCGTGGTGCACACCAAACCGCGGCTCGAAATCGACGTGGACGACGTGAAGTGCAGCCACGGCGCGACGGTCGGACGCCTGGATCCCCAGCAGCTCTTCTACTTGCGCTCGCGCGGGATCGCCGCGGACCAGGCGCAAAGCCTGCTCACGGTCGCGTTCGCCAAGGAAATGGTCGACCGGGTCGAGCAACCGAGCATTCGTGGCGCTTTGATGCAGGCGCTGCTGAATCGCCTGCCGGGCAATGACCTGGGAGAGCTGTCATGAATCAGTTGGCCAGCGCCCACACCTCGGCTGCTCCCTTCGATGTCGAGTCGGTGCGCCAGCAGTTTCCCGCGCTCGAGCAGATCGTGCACGGGCAGCCGCTCGTGTACCTGGACAGCGCCGCTACCGCGCTCAAGCCCCAGGCGATGATCGAGGCGGTGACGTGGGCGTACGCGCGCGACTCCGCCAACGTGCACCGTGGCGTGCATCAACTCTCACAACGCGCTACCGATTCCTTCGAGGCCGCGCGCGAGAAGGTGCGCCGTTTCATCAACGCGCGCGAAGCCAAGGAGTGCGTGTTCGTGCGCGGCACTACCGAGGCGCTGAACCTCGTCGCTTCCTGCCATGGCTCGCGTCTCCGAGCAGGAGACGAAGTGCTCATCAGCGAGCTCGAGCACCATTCGAACATCGTGCCGTGGCAGCTCGCTTGCGAGCGCTCGGGCGCGCGTCTCGTCGTCGCGCCGATCACGGACAGCGGCGAGCTCGACATGAACGCCTACGCGGAGCGACTCTGCGAGCGCACGCGCATCGTCGCGGTTTCGCACGCATCGAACACGCTCGGCAGCATCTTGCCAATCAAGGAAATCGCCCGCCTGGCGCACGAACGCGGCGCCGTGGTCGTGGTCGATGGCGCACAGGCTGCGCCGCACCTGCCGATCGACGTGCAGGAGCTCGGCGTCGATTTTTACGCCTTCAGTGGGCACAAGCTCTACGGCCCCACCGGTATCGGCGTGCTGTACGGGCGCCGCGAGCTGTTCGCTAAACTGCCACCGTATCAGGGCGGCGGATCCATGATCCGCATCGTCACTTTCGAAAAGACGACGTATCAAGGCTTGCCCGAGCGCTTCGAAGCCGGCACGCCTCACATCGCCGGCGCGATTGGCCTCGGTGCCGCCATCGATTTTTTGAACGGCATCGACGCGGATGCACGCGCACTGCACGAACAAGACCTGCTCGACTACGGCACGCGCCTGCTGGAGGCCATACCCGGCGTTCGTCTGATCGGCACGGCGCGCGAAAAGATCGGCGTGCTCTCGTTCGTGGTGGACGGCATTCATCCGCATGATCTCGGGACCATCGTGGATACGGCGGGCGTGGCGATCCGCACGGGTCATCACTGCACTCAACCGCTGATGGCACGCTTCGGAGTTCCCGCCACGGCGCGCGCCTCGCTCGGCCTTTACAACAATCGCCGTGACCTCGACGTGCTCGCGGCTGCCATTCACAAAGCGCAGGAGATGTTCCGGTGAGCGACTTGCGCGAGCTCTACCAGGAGATGATCCTGGATCACGGCCGCCGTCCGCGGAACTATCGCTTCCCGGATCCGGCCAACCGCGAGGCGGACGGCCACAATCCACTGTGCGGCGATCGGCTGACCATCAAGCTGCTGTTCGACGACGGAATCGTCAAAGACGTAGGCTTTCAGGGCGCCGGTTGCGCGATTTCCACGGCGGCTGCCTCCACCATGACCGAGGTGGTCATGGGCAAATCAGCGGAGGAGGTGGAAGCCGTGTTCCAGAACTATCACGCGCTGGTAACTGGCACGGGCGGCGACGCAGACACCCTGGGGAAGCTCGCGGTGTTCGCCGGAGTGGCCGAGTTTCCCATGCGCGTGAAGTGCGCAACCCTGTGCTGGCACACGCTGCGCGCCGCCCTGCAGGGCCGCCCAGAAGCCGTCAGCACCGAGGAAGACGACATCAGCGAATGATCGCAGTGACCATGGACGATCCGGATTACGAACGCCTGAAGACCAAACGGCTGCTGCCGGTTTTGAATCAGCAGGTCAGCACGACAGACGCCTACGTGCTCGAGGGAACGGGCAAGCACCCTTCAGCTTCCACCGTGGACGTTTCCGAGCTCAGCGCGCGCGTCGTGGAGGCGCTGCGCAACGTGCACGATCCAGAGATCCCGGTGAACATCTACGATCTCGGCCTGATCTA
>DATHEN010000328.1:0-3037 GCA_035318565.1 Polyangiaceae bacterium | reverse complement strand
CCATGTCGCGGCCCTCGTGCTCGCCGCTCCGTGCTTTGCTGGTTGTTCATCGGAGTCGAACGATGGGCGCAGGCCGCTGGACGACACCATCACGTCCATCCAGATCACGGTCGGAGACTTCGTTTTCGACGCGCGCGCTGCGGGGCCGGTGGATGGGGAGCTCGTGCTGTTGCTCCATGGGTTCCCGCAGACATCCTACGAGTGGATGGCGCAACTCCCAGCGCTCGCCAGAGCTGGATACCGCGCTGTAGCACCCGACCAGCGTGGCTACTCCCCGGGCGCGCGACCTGCCGATGTGGAGAGCTACAACATCGTCGCGCTCGTGGGGGACACCCTCGGCATCGCGACGGCACTCGGCTACGAACGCTTTCATCTGGTGGGTCACGATTGGGGCGGCGGCGTGGCCTGGGGTGTGGCGGGCGTCGCGCCCCAGCGCGTGCAGACGCTCACGGCTCTATCGACTCCACACCCCGCGGCTCTCGCGAGCGCGCTCGCGGACACCGAGTCTTGCCAGTACGCGGCTTCCGCCTACTTCGAAATTCTGTCGGCGCCCGATGCGTCACTCGCGAGCTTGGCGCAGCTAGGCGTCCCCTTGGACGGCGTACCTCAAGACGCGATTGACGAGTACTTTGCCAAGATTTGGTCGAATCCCGAAGCGCTGAACGCTGCACTCAACTGGTATCGAGCCAACGTCGCCAATCGAGTGCTCAGCGGCACCATCGGCGCGGTGACGGTGCCGACGCTGTACATCTGGGGTACGGCAGACGTCACCTTCTGCCGCGAGACTGCCGAAGACACCGCCAACTACGTGGACGCGCCGTACCGCTTCGTGGCCTTGGAAGGCGCGGGGCACTGGCTTCCGGAAGCCACGCCGCAGGAACTGAACACAGAGCTGCTCACCCAGCTGGCTCGGTAGCGCTCGACGCGGGTCGCCCGACCGCCACTCTCGCCTCTTCGACGCGCTCACGTTACGCTAGGCGCATGGGAGCTCTGCTCAGGCTGACGTGGTGTGTGCCAGTTGGCGTGGCGCTGGTCACCAGCTGCGGCGGGAAGACGGAGGATCCTTCGGGTACCGGCGGGGCCAGCACTTCCGGCGGCTCTGCGGGTCGCGGCGCCGGAGGTCGCGGCGGTACGAGCAGCGCTACGGGCGGCAGCAGCGGCGTGGGCGGTGATGGAGTCGGCGGCACCTTCATTGGCGTCAGCGGGCAGGCGGGCAGTGGCGGGTTCCAGGAACGCTGCACGTTGCCGCAAGATCCTGGCCCGTGCGTCGCGGCGTTTCCGGCCTACTTCCACGATGCTGCAACCGGTCTATGCTTGCCGTTCACATATGGCGGCTGTGGCGGCAACACGAACCGCTTCGAGAGTATCCAGGATTGCCAAGCGTCGTGCCGTGGCGGAACGTCGGACCTCGATGCGTGCGAGACGCCCACGGACTGCACGCTCGTGCCCGTGGCATGTTGCGGAGGCTGCGGCAATGAAGAGCTCGATTCGGTGGTCGCGATCCATCGCAATCGCGAGCGCGCGTACGCCACTCTACGTGGCTGTACGGGCATTGCTTGTGCCCCTTGCCAGGAGATCGATCCGCTAGAGCGCACGGACCGATACTTCGTGCCGACCTGTCAAAACGGGCAGTGCCGGGTCATCGATCTACGCACGGACCTGGCCACGATTTGCAGCCGAGACGACGATTGCCGGCTCCGGAACGGAATCGGCTGTTGCGAAGGCTGCTCCGCGGATCCGGGACAGCTCGTCGCCATCCATCGTGAACAAGAAGGCAACTTCAGTCGCTTGGTCTGTGGCACGGGCCCCGTGGCCTGCCCTGCGTGTGCGCCCATTCCTCCCGATGGCTACGCCGCAGTGTGTAGTCGCCGTCGATGCACGGTAGTCGGCGCTACTCCTCGCTGACGCCTGCGCGCAACGCCAAGACGGCCGTCTCGTCCAATCCTTTCCACGAGACCTCTGCTCGTTCGAGCACGTCGGGCCTCGACTATTGCAGCGCGCTCGACGCCAGGAACGCTTCACGCTGGCCATTCGAGCCTTGGATTCTGCCCGAGACGATGATCACTATCCACTTCTTCGTATGTTGACCGGTGACCGCAATCGCCGATGGGCTCTCGGCCGCGCGGAGCGCGGGTAAGAGGGCCCGGCCGCGCGGAGCGAAGCGAGCACGGCCGCCGTGTCGCGACGTAGATTGCGGGGAGCAATCCAGCAACCGCTTCCCTTGCCCTATCGCCGAAGCATCGCTCGGACGCAGTGTGCACACGCGCGCTGTCGTGCAGACCGAGTGCCAGGGGCGGTACGCTGGCGCAGCTCGGCACTGGCAAGCACGCGTAAGCGATGGCGCATCCGGAAAGCTGACCGCCTCTGGACTCGTAAACTGTGACCCGGTCTGCGGCCGCCGCTGTGTCGCCGTTAGACGCCCGCAGCGGTGCGTTTGCGTCTCGAATGCGTTTCGAGCTGTTTCAGCCTGCGATCGTCGCTCAGCGTGCGAATGCGGATGGCGAAAATCATCATGTTAATCAGTTGGTATGACACGGAATACTCACGACGCGTTTCACGCTGGCGATCAGAGCGGAGCGCTTCAAGAGCCCGGACGCGACGAGTCTCTCGACTGGATGCGAGCGCATGAAGAGTTGTCTCGCTTGGCGAAGGCGCGCGCAGCGCTCGACTGGGAAGAAGGCCAATGGATGCTGCGAGCGCTCAGGTGCACATGCACTTGGGTTTCGGGAGCTTCTCCGAGTACGCGGAGCGGCTCTTTGGCAAGCCTCGCTCCACGGAGGAGAAACTCCGCGTGGCGGAAGCGCTGGAACGCCTGCCGTAGCTGAACGACGCACTGCAGGAGGGAGCGCGGTCCGTCCAATGATGAGGGGCAATCCGCTTACCAGATCGCTCTCACGGTATGCGAACAGTGCCAGCGAGGCTTTCAGCAGAGTCACGGCGAATTGCTAGAGGTCGACAGCGTGAGCGTGGAGATGGCCGAGTGCGATGCTCAGCACATCGGTTCGGTGAACGGCGGCGCCCACGGGGGCGCAGCTCC
>DATHEN010000327.1:0-3986 GCA_035318565.1 Polyangiaceae bacterium | reverse complement strand
GGCTCGGCGCCGATACAGCTCGCGCCAGCGCCGCGGGCGCCGACGACAGTCAACTCATCGCGCTCGAGGCGGGCGCTGCTGGCGATCGCATCAGCGGCATGGTGCGGGTTCCAGAACAGGACTGCGTGCTCTTGATCGCCCGCGCCGCCGAATCGGTGGACGACCTGGATCTGTTCGCCTACGGCGACGACGGCAGCGTGCTCGGTGCCGACGAAGGCACGGACAAGACGCCGACTCTGCTGGTGTGCCCCCCTCACCCGGCGCGCTTGTTCGTATCCGCCAGGGTGCTCGGCGGACACGGCCTGGTCGCGATCGGCGCTCAGCGCGTGGCTCCCGCCGACGCCGTACGCGTCGGACGCGTGCTCTCGGCGCGCGGTCACGCCGGCGAAGCCAGCGCGCGTCTTGCGGGCTGGCCTGCGCTGGACGAAGCACTCGCCGAACGCCGCCGCAGCATCGGCTCGCGCTGGCAGGATCTGGGCAGGCTCGCCGCGCCGCTCGATCCGCGGCTGCCCACGCGCGTTTCCGCGGTCGTGGACGCCAACCGCTGCCTCGACGTGCTCGTGATTCCCTCCCAGGAGGCGAGCCACGTGGACGTGTCCGTGCTCGACATGCGCGGGCGCATCGTCGCGCGTTCCACGTCGATGGGTCGCGAGCGAACGGTGCTGCTGTGCGCTCCGACCCGCACGCCCATCACCCTGGAAATCCGCCCGCATCAAGGTCGAGGGGTGGCGGCCGTGCTGCTCTCGCGCAGCGCCGAAGACAGCTCGCGCGAGCTCGGCCGGCGTGCCAACGTTTTCGAGCTGGGCGCTTTGGGCGATCTCGACGAGAGCCGAGCCAAAAACCAGCTACGACTCGAGCAAGCCGGCTATTCACGCGCAAAGGTTTTGAGCCAGGGAGCGCTCGAAGTCGGGCGGCGCACCAGCGTTCCAGTAGACCTTCCGCCGGGCTGCTCGCGCCTCGACGTCTTGAGCGGTGCACCGGTGCGCGGAGTGGAAGCATGGCTGTGGGCCGGCGACGGAAGCCTGGTCGCAAGCGACCGCGGCAGCATGCAAGCGACGCTGTTTGCCTGCACGGCGGGCGGCAAGATGCGACTCGACGCGGGAGCCATGATGCGGCCCGGTCGCTATGCGCTCGAATTGCGCAAAGAGAATCGTGCACCGAAGCTGTTCGAGCAGGCGCCGCTGGCGGCGGGTCGGCTGCTCGCGAGCATGACGGCTCGTGGAGCGATCCAGAACGCCGGCGAGCTGAGTGCCGAGCTCGTGCAACTTTCGTCGATTCGCCTCGACTCCGTGCCGCTCAACTTGGCGCCTGGACGCTGCGCAGACGTGACGGTCGCGCTGGGCCCCGGTGCGCGTGGGGTCGAAGCACGCTTGCTCGACACGGCTTCGGGGAGCGAGGTCGACTTCGCTCGCGGCACGTACAGCGCTTCGGTCAAAGGCTGTGCGCCCGAGCGAGCGCCGTTCAAGCTGCGCCTGGAAATGCGCGCTGCAGCAGGCGATGCCGCGGCGCTCGTCGCCACACGCATTCGCGAGCCCAAAAACTGAGCTAGCGGCTCGATCCGATCAGCTCCGGTAGTGACTCGGGCGTTCGACGCGTTCACGGGCCGGTTCGTTCGCGCCGGCCAGGTCCTGCTTGGCGGGCCCCACCAGGACATGGCCGTAGGCATCGAAACGCGAGCCGTGACACGGGCAGTCCCAGGATTTTTCGGCGCCGTTCCAGTGCACGACACCGCCCAGGTGCGGGCACACCGCCGAACGCTCGTGCGCGCAGCCCGCCGGATCGACGTAAACGGCGATTTTCTTCAGTCCGCGTCGGATGACCGCGCCCTCACCGTTCGGGATTTCCTGGACGGAATCGACGTTGCCCGGCGTGAGCCATTCGGCGTACTTGCGCGCCACGTTCAGGTTTTCGTGCGCGAAGCGGCGGAGGCTCGAGCGCCCGAGCGGTTTGCGCGATGGGTCGTACAAGTGCTGCCAGCGGTTCTCCCGACCGAGCACCAGGTCACTCAAGAGCAGCGCGGCGAGACTACCGTACGTGGTGCCGTTGCCGCTGTGCCCGGTGATCAAAAACACGTTCTCCGATCCCGGGCTCTTGCCGATGAAGCCGAGGCCGTCTGCCGGCTCGTGCACTTGGCCGGACCAGCGGTAGCGCGGCGTTTCGACCATGGGCAGCCGCTTTCTGAGCCATTGTTCGAGCATCGTCCAGCCTGATTTGGGGTCGTCGCTCTGGCCAACCTTGTGATCTTCGCCCCCCACGATCACCCATTCGCGGTCCGCAGGCAGGCCAGCCTCGGGTGCCTGGGCCATGCGCACGTAGTGATACGGATCCTCGGTGTCCCAATAGAGACCGTGCGGGAGCACGCCGCGCCGAACTGGCGCTGCCAGCGCGTACGTTCTGTAGGGCGCCTGCTTGGTGTGCATCGAGAAGATGGCGTTGATCGGCGTGTTCGTGGCCACCACCACCGAGCTCGCGCGCACCTGATGGCCGCGCTGCGTGTGCACGATGGCGGGGATGCCCGTTTCGATGGCGTCGACGTGAGTCTGTAGGAAAATGCGCCCGCCGCGGCTTTCGATACGGCGCGCCAAACCTGCCAGGAGCTTCATGGGGTGAAACTGAGCTTGGCGCGCAAATTTGAGCGCACGCCCGCTGGCAAAAGGCAGTGGGATGTGTTCCACGGCTTGCACGTGCAGTCCGGCACGGATAGCCGCATCGGCCTCCTGCGAAAGCTCGCTCTCCGAGCTCGGATCGGACGCGTACAGATAGCCGTCGACGCGCTCGAACTCGCAGAGCAGCCCTGCGCGCTGACTGAGCTGCTCGATGTGCGCGATCGCAGCCGTATGGCTTTCAGCGGTCAGCGCCGCGCCTTCGGGCCCCTGTTCCCGCTCCAACATATAGTAGCGACTATCGAGAACGGCGGTGAGATGCGCCGTGGTCAGGCCCGTTTGCCCCGAGCCGACCGAAGCGCGTTCGAGCACCGCGACGCTGAGCCTCCTGTCCAAGAGCGCGTCCGCGGTGAGTAGCCCTGCGATGCCTGCACCGAGCACACAGACGTCGACGCTGAGATCTTGTGTTAGTGACGCTGCCTCGCTCAGGGTGGCGCGCGTCCTGCTCCAGACCGAATTGGTGTCGACCATGACGCTGGATGTGCAGGACACATGCCAGCCCGCTAAGGCGCGAAAAAGCTGCGCCTGGGCCGTCTGGCTGTGGCGATTTGCCAGCGCGTGGCACGATGCCTGCGGCGCACGCTCACAGCGCTTCGGCTGCTTCGAGTTGCCGGAGCGGCACGACTTCGCGGCTGCCGACTCGGCGGCGCTCACCATTGACGTTGATGGTTTCCAGCTCGGGCCCGCTGATGGCGACGACCTTCACCGGAGCCCAGGCTTGATTGGCTTGTAGAGGACGAGCCAGCACGAAGTCGCCGCGCTTCAGCGCCACTGTGTACGGCGGCTCGGGGACGAGTTGCTCGAACGTGAGCTCGCTGAGGCGTTCATCGGATTGCCAGCGCACCTCCGCGGATTCGTCCTCGACATCCGACACGATTGCCGAGAACCACGCACCCTCGTGGCGCGCGAGAACACGCTCGTGCAAATTCGGTTTCCAGGCCTGCGGTGCAGCGGGGCGTCCCGCGCGTTCGAGCGCTTGTACGAAGCTCTTGCGCTCGCCGAGCCGCTGGAAGTGTCGTCGCAGGTTGAGCTCGGTGACCGGCGTGGGCGAGAGCACGCGTTCTCTCGGCACGGTGACGGACTGACCGTCGGCGTCCATGGCGTGCACCGATCCGCCTTGTTTGCGCACCACCTGACAGGCTTGCCACTGGGCGGGGCCAGTGCCGCAAATGGCAAATCCACTGCCTCGTGGCTCGCGCCCACTGCGCGAGAACGCATACGCATCGCTCGTGGCGACTAGCAGGGAGTCACCCGTGCGTGTCGTCTGCACGCGCAGGCGTTCGCCTTCGACCGCGAGCACGCGGCCTTCGAAAAAGATTGCCG
>DATHEN010000326.1:0-7164 GCA_035318565.1 Polyangiaceae bacterium | reverse complement strand
GAAAACCGGCGCGCGCGAGCTCGGCGTCATCGGCGATCGCGGTCCGTGCAGGGGCGCCGACGGGCCCGACCGCGTACGCGCGCGGTCCGCTTCCCAACGCGGAAAGCGCGCTCGCTGCAACGACGGCGATGCCGCTCATCGTGAGTCCGGTACGGCCGGCGGAACGAGCAGAGCGAAGTAGTGTCGTCCCCGACTCAGGCCGCACACGAGCACAGCGCTCGAACGAGCGTTCGAAACCAGCGCAGCACCGCAAGCCAGCGCCACTCCGCCGAGCGCTTCGTGCTCGCCGGCACGGGCGGCAATCTCGCTGCGAGCGACCCTACCCCACGACGATTCATCGAGCACTGCAATCAGCTCGGGATCCACGTTCGCGCACAGCACGCGTTCCGTGTCCGATCCTTGCGGCGCAGGCAGCGCCCTCAGCGCCGCCTGCGGGGTCGACCATTCTGCGATCCAGGTGGCGATCCGCGCGTACACGCGCGCTCCGCGATGCGCGGCCGCTGGTGCCGACTCCAGTAGGACCCAGCCGGCACCTTGTCCGCGCGCCGGCGCGTTCTTGTGTACATGCAGGGGCGAGAGCACGCGCGCAATGAACGGATCCGCCGGCTCCGCGGCGCCGGCGATCACGCGTTCAGCGAGGCCGCTGCGAATGAAGCTGATACCGAGCTCCACCGCAGCTTCAGCGCTCGTACCGAGATCACTGACGCTAGTGACGGGACCGGTGAGCCCCAAGTAGATGGACGCGTTGCCCGACGGCGCCGATGGCACCAGATGCGGAAAATCAGCGGGACTGGCCAGACGCGGGCCGCGTTCGCTCACGCGGCGGAGAAACGCGACGCTGCGCTGCACGTTGCCGTACGCGGTGCCGCAAACCAGACCCGTTTCCGCAGCAGGAGCGGCGCCATCGGCGAGCGCCTGTTCGGCACCCAGGGTTACGAGTGCGGAGCTGGCATCGAAACGTCGCGACTTCGCGGGTTCGAGCAAAGCGAGCGGATCCGGAACCACGACTGGCTCGGCGTCAGCCCCGAGCGGGCGTGCGTACTCGGCATTGGCAACGCCGACGAGCGCACCGTCCGGGCCAAAGCTGGAGACTCCGGTGATCACCACCTCCGGCTGACGGGTCGCGACGGCGCTCTGACGCTCCGCGCTCCGGTGCTCGAACACGAGCACCGCTCCCGTGCCGCCGAAGCCGAACGAATTGGAGAGCGCACAGCGGACGGACATCTCGTGTCCCGCTGCAGGCACGTGCCGGAGGGCGAGCGTCTCATCCGGAACTTCGAGGCCTCCCGTTGCCGGCAAACGCCCGGCGTCGAGCGTCAACACCGTCAGCGCTGCTTCGATGCCGCCCGCTGCTCCCAAAGTGTGGCCGATGCTTCCCTTGGACGACGAGACGAACACCCGCCCGATTTCGGGGCCGAGCGCGCGCTGCAAGGCGCGGGCTTCCATGGCGTCATTGTGAACGGTGCCGGTGCCGTGCGCGTTCACGTAGTCCACGTCCGCGGGGCTCCGCCCTGCGCGCGCCAGCGCGCGCTCGATGACGCACGCCGCGACCGCGCCGCTCGGCTCCGGATGCGTAATGTGATGCGCCTCGGCCTGCACCGACCAGCCCGTCAACCAAGCCAAGACGCGCGCCCCGCGCGCCCGCGCACCACTCTCGAGCTCGAGCAGCAAGAAACCCGCGCCCTCACCCAAGCTGAGTCCCGCGCGCCGGCCGTCGAAAGGCCGGCAGGCCTGCGGGTCCATGGCGCCGAGCGAATTGAAGCCGGTGTAGGTGAGCTGGCAGAGGCCGTCCGTACCGCCCGCGAGCACGTACTCGGCTCGGCGGCTCGCCAGCCACGCGGCCCCCTGGACGATCGCGAGCGCGCCGCTCGAGCAGGCGCTGCACAGCGTGATCGCACGACGAACCGGACCGAGCCGCGCCGATATCCGCTCCGCCGTAGTGGATAAAGGATACGAAAGCAGGCGACGCACGGACGCGTCGGAAGCCGCCTCGCCGTCCATCTTCGCGAGCACGCCTTCGGCTTCGTACATCCCACCCGTCGTGCCACCGACCGAGAGCGCGAGGCCGTCTGCGCCCGTGGCGACGCCGGCGTGTGCGAGCGCTTCCGCCGCGGCCAATACGCCCAGGGCGTCGCTGCGCGACCACACGTCAGCTTCCGCGGCGGGAGCCACGTCACGCGCCGACAGCCCGCTGACCTGCGCGGCGATTCGCGAACGCTGGCCTGTGACATCGAACAGCGTGACCGGGGAGAACCCACGGGCGCCACTGCAGATCTGCCGGAACGTCCCCGCGGCATCCGGGCCGAGCGCGGACACGATGCCCACGCCCGTCACCGCGATGCGCTCTCTTCCGCTCATCGGGTTTAGCGTAGCGCATGCGCGTCGATGTACGCCGCCAGGGCGTTCACCGACGCGAAGATCGCTTTGGCCTCTTCCCCTTCCGGGATTTTCACGGCGTAGCGTTCTTCCACGGCCATGGCGAGCTGGAGCGCATCGAGCGAATCCAGCCCCAGACCTTCACCGAACAGCGGCGCCGCGTCGTCGATGTCCTCGGGCGAGCGGTCGCGCAAATCCAGCTCATCGACGATGAGCTGCTTTATCCCTTGCTTCAGCTCTGAAAGGTCCATCGATCTCTCTTCATAGCTTGAGCTTCTTCTGTATGGCACGGATGACGTCCTCGTCACGCACGCCATCCGCGTCGGCGCGGTAGCTCAGAACGAGACGATGGCGTAACGCGGGCAACAGCAGCGCGCTGATGTCGTCCACGTCGGCTGCCGCTTCACCGCGCAGCGCCGCCCGGGCCTTGGCAGCCAGCACGAGCGCTTGGCTGCCGCGTGGACCGGCACCGAATCGAACGTAATGTTTGACCTCTTCCGGCGACTCGCTGGCGGCAGGCCGCGAAGCGCGCGTGATGCGCACGGCGAGATCCACGGCCTCCTCCGTGACCGGAATGCGCGGCACGAGCGCGCCGAGCGCTCGGATCTCTTCGATGCCGACCACGGGCTCGATCTCGGCAGCGGCGCCCGAAGTGGTACGGCGCGCGATCTCCCGTTCCTCCGCTTCGGACGGATAATCGACGTGCACCTCGAGCAGAAAGCGGTCGAGCTGCGCTTCGGGCAACACGTAGGTGCCCTCCTGTTCGATCGGGTTACGCGTGGCGAAGACCTGAAATGGATCCGGCAAGCGGTGCGTGGCGCCGCCCACGGTGACGTGCCGCTCCTGCATGGCCTGCAATAGCGCTGCTTGAGTCTTCGGAGGCGTGCGGTTGATCTCGTCCGCCAGCACGAGATTTTTGAAGATCGGCCCGGCCATGAAGCTGAGCTCGCGGCGCACCACCCCGCCCGCGGCGTCCACCTCGTTCAGCACGTCCGTGCCCGTGATGTCGGCGGGCAGCAAATCGGGAGTGAATTGTACCCTGCCGAAGGAAAGCCCGAGCGCGCGGGCCACGCTCGAGACCAGCAGGGTCTTGGCGAGCCCGGGCACACCGACCAGCAGCGCGTGCCCGCGCGCCAGCAGCGTAACGAGCATCGCGTCAATCACGGCCTCTTGCCCGACCACGACGCGCGACACTTGCTCCTTCAAAAGCTGCATGGCTTTCGCGCAGCGGTCGAGCAGCTCAGGGTCGTCGGCCTTGGCTAAGGTTTGGGCCTGCATCGGAGTATCAGTATGAAAGGCGGTGCATCTTCCGCACGAGCCGTCTGCCGTCGCAAGCTGATTTTCGGCCGCTGGACTCGGGTACGCGGTCGCCCGGGCTCGTCAGGGGCCGACAAGGGGTTGCCGGCGCCGCACGTGACGACTAAGGCCGATTTGCCGGATGCGCGCTGCTGACACACTCAAACCCCCGGTGCCCGAGGCGGCGCCGTCGGCGCGGATCATCGTGGAAAGGCCACCACCCGGGCTGGCCCGGGGTAACTATGCCGCTCCCTCCTGGCTGATTCTGCTAATCGGCTGCGCTCTGGCTTTGTTCGGGGCCGTGTACTTCGTTTCTCGCTTGCGTAGGTTGCGACAAAGATGAAGCGCCAGCTCCGCAAAGTCATCGTGGTGATGCTGGTCGGCGTCTTCCTTTACGGCGTGTTCGTGCTCTACGCGGGCTACGCCCAGATCCAGCAGAGCCTGGCGACGTTCCACTACTCCGCGTTCGTCCTCGCGATCCTACTCTCGAGCTTCAACTACGGGCTGCGGTTTTTGAAATGGGAGTACTACCTCGCGCGCCTCGACATACGCGGAGTTCCGAAGCTCGAGAGCCTGCTCGTCTTTCTGTCCGGCTTCGTGCTCACGGTCACCCCGGGTAAGGTCGGTGAGGTGTTCAAGAGCGCAGTGCTCGCCGAAACGCACGGCGTACCGGCGGCGCGCACTGCGCCCATCGTCGTGGCCGAGCGCTTGACGGACGTGATCGCGGTGATTGCGTTGATCGTCGCGGGCAGCAGCGCCTTTCACGGCGGCCTGCCGTGGGCGATCGCAGGCAGCGTCGCCGTGGCGCTGGGCATGACACTGATCCTGTGGCGCGCGCCCGCTCTCGCGGCATTTGCCTGGATCGAACGCCCCGACAGCCGGCTGCGCGATTTTGCACCCAAACTCCGCGAGGGCTACGCGAGCCTGCGTATCGTCGCCACGCCGAGCGCGTTGCTCTGGCCCACTTTGCTCTCGATCGTCGGCTGGGGCGCGGAAGGTTTTGCTCTGTTCTTGCTCTTGCGCGGCTTCGGGGCGCCCGTCGAGCCGACTTTATGCATTTTTTTCTATGCCACCGCCACGCTGGCGGGAGCGATCGTCCCTGTTCCCGGTGGGCTCGGCGTGGCGGAAGCGCTCATTCAAGAGCAGCTGATCCGCCTGGGTGGCGTGGCGCAAGGGCCGGCAACGGCTTCGATGATCTTGATCCGCTTTGCTACGCTGTGGTGGGCGGTACTCGTGGGATTCGCAGCGCTCGCCCTGTTGCGCACGCGCTTTCCCGGGCTACTCCGTGAAGTCGCCAGGGACGTTGCCTGACCGCAGCCCGGTCTCAGACGCGGGTCAGCGCGCGCAGGGCAGTCAGCGCCTGCAGGAAATCGGCAGGCAGCGCGGACTCGAAGCGCAACCACTCCGCGCTGCGCGGGTGCTCGAAACCGAGCACGGCTGCGTGCAGCGCTTGATGACCTAGCTCGAGCGCGATCGGGCGCAGCGGGCCGGCCTGGGGCACGCCCCCGTACAGCTCGTCGCCGAGCAAGGGGGTACGCGCTTGCTCCGACAAGTGCACGCGGATCTGATGCGTGCGTCCGGTTCGTAGCCGGCACTCGACCAGCGCTGCCTGCCCTGTTCCACAGACTTCACGCACGCTCACGTGTGTGACGGCGGAGCGCCCGCGCGCAACTTTGGACGTAAAGCGCAAGCGCGATCGCGGGTGGCGCGCGTGCAGCGTCTGGATCGTACCGGGCGCTGGGACGCCGCAAGTGAGCGCGCAATACACACGTTCGACCCGGTGGCTCGCGAGTTGCGCCTTGAGGTGCTCGCGAGCCACCTCGTTCTTCGCGACGACGAGGAGCCCGCTCGTACCCTTGTCGATTCGGTGCACGATTCCAGGCCGAACGTGGCCAGCCGGATCGCGAGGATCGCTCGCCAGGGGTCCGAAGCTCACGCGTGCGAGCAGGCCGTTGACCAGCGTCCCCGCGCGATGACCGCGCGCAGGATGAACCACGAGCCCGGCAGGCTTGTCCACGACGATGACGTCTTGGTCCTCGAAGACGATCGCGAACTCCACCGACGCCTCCGGCTCTGCCGTCGTCGTGGGAGCCGGCCCTGCTTCGACCTCGATCACGGTGCCGGCACGTACGCTGTCGCGCGGCCGGCACGCCCGCCCATCGAGCAGCACGCGACCTTCACCGATCCAGCGCTGTACGGTCGCACGCGACGTTTCAGGGAGCAGTGCCGCCAGCACCTTGTCGATGCGCTCGGGACGCTGCTCGTCACCGAGTACGAAGCGCTGGCGCATCGGCGCGCCGTGTCACCAAATTCGGCTTTTGATGTGGCCTTTGGACTTCACCAGGATATCGACGAGCGCGCGATCGTAATAGTTCCTCTGGTAAAGGTCCGGCGATACGCGGCTCTTGTAGAGCGCTCGCCCTTCTTCGATCTCTTCGTTCAACTCGTCGAAGAGCGAATCACGCTCGATCCCGCGGATGATCTTTTCCTCGTTGTAGAGTGAGAGATCGCTGGCAATCGCCCGCGCGAGCCGCCGTGCGGCTTCCTCGGTCTCGATGAGCGGCATCCGAATTAGCTCCTTGGCGCCGAGTATCACCCGCTCTCGCCTGCCATGTCAAAAGGGCGTCGATCGCGGTACGCGCCGCCGGAGGCCCGCCCAACCGCGTTCGAGTACAGGACCGAACGCGCCGCTGCCTGCCAGCGCAGCGACCATCGGAAAACACACGAGCGAATAACGGCCGGCCCCGAAAAAGACCACGTGGGCCGCGGCGGTGGCCAGCACGGTTCCGCTCGCGAGCAGCGCCGCTGGGTCGTCCAGTAGCCGGCGGCCGAGCAAGAGTGCGAGAACAGGTAAGGCCAGGTAGGCAGGCCACGCGATCGGCGCGAGCAGTGAAAGCGCGCTCGCTGCCGCAATCACAGCGCGCAGTGTGGCGTACTTGCCGCCGCGCAGAGCCAAAGCGCCGAGCGCTAGCGCCAGCAGCACGCGCTCGACGAGAGTCTCGAATGCGCCGAGCCACACCTTGATTCGATAAGTCACCGCCCGCGGGTTCGCGGCGTGCAAATACCAGCCCGGTGCTCCCGAGTAGTCGAAGGTCGCGCTCAGCTTGTCGGGCACGAGTGCGAGCCACTGTCCCGGCGCTTCGCCGATACGTTCGACCGCAGCTTGTCCGAAGCACTGGTCCTTGAAGGCTTCGCGAAACTCGTTTCGACAGGCAGGCGGGACCCCAATGCGCTCCAGCGGCACCCACGTGCCCCTGCCCTCGGCGGCGGTTCCGATCAGCAGGTTCCAACCCCCGTTGGCGCTGACGAAAACGCAGCGTCCCATGCGCTCGCAGTTTCGCAGCGTCCACGGCGTGCAGACCAGCAGCGCCAATCCCAGGATCCCCATGGCGTAGAGCCAGCGCGTGCGGCTGGCGGCCGGGGCAGCCATGACGCCGAGAAGTGGCGCGAGCACCAGGCACTGAGGCCGCACCAGCGCAGTGAGTCCGGTCG
>DATHEN010000325.1:0-6771 GCA_035318565.1 Polyangiaceae bacterium | reverse complement strand
CTCCGGAGCACGCCGTACGCTGGCACTGCGACCCGCGCGCAACGCTGCCGCTCGGCGATGTTCTTGCCAGCTGGCAACCGGAACAGAGCACGCTCGTGCTGGTCGGCCCGGAGGGCGGCTTCGATGACGCCGAACAGGAGCTCGCCCGGGCTGCCGGGCTGACCTCGGTGAGCCTCGGACCTTTGACGCTGCGCACTGAAACGGCCGCGCTCGCCGTCTGCTCCGCATTGTACGTGCGCAGAGGCGCAGCCAAGGAGATAGGATAGCGCCATGACAGACGCTGCCATTCGCATACTCGTGGCGAAGCCGGGCCTGGACGGCCACGATCGCGGCGCAAAGGTGGTGGCGCGCGCGCTGCGCGATGCCGGCTTCGAAGTCATTTACACGGGCTTGCATCAAACGCCGGAGATGATCGCGTCTGCAGCGGTTCAGGAGGACGTGGACGCGATCGGCCTCTCGATCATGAGCGGCGCCCACAACACCTTGTTCCCGGCAGTGATCGAGGCGCTCGCCAAGCGCGGTGCGCGCGACATCAGCGTGTTCGGTGGCGGTATCATCCCGGATGACGACCTCGTGCGACTGCAGGCCGCCGGGGTGAAGAAGGTGTTCAAGCCGGGGACGCCGCTGGATGAAATCGTGCAGTGGGTCCGCGAGAACGTGCGGCGTGACCTGGACGCGGGCTTCACGGAGTGATGCGAGCTGCGGATTTGTCCTAAAGTCTTTTCGCGCCTGAGCGAATCGAAGACTTCCGGGCTCTTACGTTTCCGCGTTGCGTCGCAGCGTTGACGGGGCCCGTACAGAGCCTACATTCGGCCCTCGCCGTCTTCGCTTCGTCTTAAGGAGGGTCTTTTTCATGCGCACATCACTTGGGCTCAAGGTGCTCGTCGGTCTTGGCGTGACGCTCGGCGCGAGCCCGGCCGCCGCCGGGGTGCTGGCCGTTCCGGATAGCCACCCGACGATTCAGGCCGCGGTGGATGCCGCGCAGCCCGGAGACAAGATTTTCGTGCGCCGGGGCTCCCACTGCGGCGCGGTCCTGGACAAACCGGTTCACCTGATTGGCCTCGGCTATCCCACGATCGTGGGTTGCGACAGCGGGCCGTTCCTGGCTGCTTCGGTGCGGGTGGGATTCTTGCTGCCGGGAGCGAATGGAACGAGCGCAGCCAGCGGTAGCACCATTACCGGCTTTTCGTTCGACGGCGCAGGGGTTTCGAACACGAACTTGGCGCCGCTCGCGTTCGGCATCGTGGGACGCTTCGCGAACAACGTGGGCGTGCTCCACAACCGCTTCCAAGGCACCGTTCAGGCGATCACGAATACCGCTGGGGATCGCTGGCTGATTTCCCACAATCGCGTGGAGGATCTGAGCGTTTTCGACTGCACCGGCAGCTTGTGCACGGGCGGGGACGGCATCGTGGTGCAGGTGGCGCGTGGCACGCTCGCGGTGGCGGGCGGGGCGGCCAACCCCGTGAACCGGCCGGAGGGCAACCTGATCGTGGGTAACCGGGTCGATGCGCAGATTCCGGATGGCTTCGATGCATTCGGCTTCGTCGGGGTGCTGGTGTTCGCCGCGGATGGCACCACGCTCTTGCACAACAAGCTGAGCATCCCGGACAACCCGGAAGCGGACGCTCCGGGACAGGGCATTCTGATCACCAACGTGTGCTGCGGCGACGTCACGCCACAAGTGCCGGGCGCTCGCAACACGCTGGTGGCCTTCAACGACGCGAGCGACAGCGAGTTCGGGGTGGTCGTGGAAGGTACCGGCGGTCAAAATACCCTGGGCCTGGTCGTGAAGCACAACCGCGGCCTGGTGGTGATCGAAGGCGTGGAGCAGGAGCGGCGCACCCGGCCCCACTTTCCGCGCGGCCGCTTCTGGAAAGATCGCTGGTTCTAGGGCCTTCGCGAACCGCGATCCTTCGCTGCTCCCGGCGTGGTGCTCGAGACACACGCCGGCGTCCGATCGGACACGGCCCGAAGCGCATTTATCGCTGAAATAGGGGGTTTTGGTGGGGGCATGGCCCTTGCGCTGACAGGCGCTCGGATGTTGCTCATGACCGCCCTCGCGCTGCTACCCGTGCTCGTGTCCGTTGCGATCTTCATCGGAACGTTCCGCATCCGTGGCTTGGCCAAGGTCGGCGCCGCTGGCCCACGCAGCGCGCGCTGAAACACTGAACAACTGTCGCGTTCCGGGTGAGCAGGTACGACACCTGCCGCGAAAATGCGCAAATTTAGCGGGTATTTTGCTCGTCGAGTTGTTGACAGGAGACCCCGCTCACCCGTAGGTTCGTCCGGCCGTGGGAGAAAGTGGGGCTGAGTGTCAAGCCCGCCCATCCCGTGGCACGCAGGCCATGTTCCGCGGGCAGTTCATACACAGCATCGACGCCAAAGGGCGCGTCAGCTTGCCAGCGCGTTTTCGCGATGCGCTGGGCGCAGAGGGAGACCCGCGCTTCGTTCTCACGCCCGCGCCGTTCGACCCGTGCCTGCACGTGCACCCCATGCGCGCCTGGGAGGATCTCGAGCGGAAGATCTCCGAGCTGCCGAGCCTCGATCCGAACATCGTGCGCTTTCGGCGCCTGTACGTGTCCGCGGCGATCGAGTGCGAAATCGACAAGGCCGGCCGCGTGCTCATTCCTCCGCACCTGCGCGAGCGCGCGTTTCTCGCGAAGGACGTGCTGTGGGCAGGCATGGGTCGCCTGCTGGAGCTCTGGTCGAAGGAGCAATGGGACGCGGCCCTGAGCATGGATGCCGCCGAGCAGGCCGCCTTCAAGCAGGCCGTGATGGAGCAGATCAGAATATGACCATGCCGGCATTTTTCCTCGAACATCCGCTCTCATTCACTCACGTCACGGTCATGCCGGCCGAAGTGGTGCAAGCGCTGAACGCTCAGCCCGGCGGAGTTTACGTGGACGCTACGGCAGGCGGCGGCGGTCATTCGCTCGCGCTGCTGCAGGCGTGTCCGGAAGCGCGCGTGATTGCTTTCGATCGGGACCCGATGGCGGTGGAAGCGGCGCGCGCGCGTCTGACGGAGTTCGGCGAGCGCGCGACGGTGGTGCATGCGGCGTTCGATGGCATCGCGCGCGAGCTCGCCGAGATGCGCTTGGCCTCGATCGATGGGCTGATCGCCGATTTGGGCATCAGCTCGGAGCAACTCGCGCGTGGTGATCGCGGCATGAGCTTTCGGCTGGAGGGACCGATCGACATGCGCATGGATCCGACCTCCGGGGAAACCGCGCGCGAGCTGATCGAGCGTGTTTCCCAGGACGAGCTCGCCGACGTCCTGTTCCAGATGGGTGAGGAGCGCCGTTCTCGGCGGGTCGCGCGTTGTATCAAGCAGGCGCTCGAAGCGGGAGAGCTGGAGACGACGGTCGATCTCCGGCGCGCGGTCGTGCGCGCAGTGGGTCCGCGCAGGGTGGGCGGCATCGATCCGGCCACACGCACCTTTCAAGCGCTGCGCGTGGCGGTGAACGGAGAGCTCGATCAGCTGGCGGGGCTCTTGGCGATGGCTCGCGAGCTGGTGCGGCCCGGGGGCGCCGTGGCCTTCATCAGTTTCCACTCGCTCGAGGACCGCCTCGTGAAGCGCGCGCTCGTCGATCGATCCGTATGGCAGCGCCAGAGCAACAAGCCCGTCTTGCCGGGCGAGGCCGAGCAGGCACAGAACCCCCGCGCGCGCAGCGCCAAGTTGCGCGCCGCGCTGCGCGTCGAAAACACCGAAGGTGAGAGCGACGAGCCCGAATCGGATCGGGGCGAAGCCTTGAATTGGTATGGTGCGCGTGGCGCGCGCGGCGAGAACGCCGGCGAGAACGCCGAATTTCACTCGGACGCGGCCCTGCTGGAAGGCGGCAGCGCGTGAGCTCGTCCCGCTCTTTCCTCTCGCTCTGGACGCTGGCCGTGATCGCGGTGACAGCGGCGTTCGTCCTGTACCTGGCTTTGCGGGTGAAATCCGTGGAGCTCGGTTACGAGCTCGGTCGCGCGCATGGCCGCGTCGCCCGCTTGCGCGAGGTCAAGCGGGTGCTCGAGCTCGAGCTGTCCAGTCACAAAACACCGGAGCGCGTGGATCTGGTCGCGCGCACGCTGCTCGGCATGAGCGAACCGACGGCCGATCGCATCATCAATGCGGGCAGGCAGCCCGAGAGCGAAGTCGACGAAGAGCCGCACGCCAGCGCCGGCGATGCTCCCGAAAGCGCGGAGGCCTTCGCGCGCGCACCGAGCACGGGGGCCGCGCCACCGTGACCGCCATTTCCCGAGCGCGCGGCATTCGCCTTCGCATGGGCATCCTGTGCGGGCTGATGGCGCTCGGGCTCGGTTTGATCGTCTCGGCGGGCTGGGATCTGATGATGCGAGACGGGCCGCACTGGCGCGAGCTCGCAGAGCGTCAGCGCCAGCGGCGCCTGCACGTGGTGCCCAAGCGCGGTACGGTTTACGACCGCGGCGGCAGCGCTCTGGCCGTGAGCGTGGAGGTGCCGAGCGCCAGCCTCGATGCGGTGGAGCTCTTGCGCGGCATCAGCCCGCAACAAGTCCCGGTGGTCGCGCGTGACGCCGCCAACCGCCTTGCGCGGATCCTGAAGCTGGATCCGGCGCAAATCGAAAAAAGGATCCTCAGCAAGCGCCGCTTCGCGTGGCTGAAGCGGCGCATCAGCGCCGAGGAGGCCGAGCAGATTCGTCTGCTCTCGTCCGAGAAGCAGCAGGGAGAGCGGCGCATCCGCGGACTCGTCGTCGAGGGCGAAGGCCACCGCTACTACCCGCGGCGCGAGTTGGCAGGCCCGTTGCTCGGTTTCGTGGCTCCGGATGGTGAAGGCAAAGACGGCGTCGAATACGCGCTCAACGAGGAGCTCTCCGGTCACGTCGAACAGCTCAAAGGGCTGCGCGATCGCTCGGGCCGGCTGCTGTTCGCCGACGGTATCGAAGACGAGCAAGCCCTGGCGGGGCACAACGTCTATTTGAGCATCGACCAGGGGATTCAGTACGCGGCCGAGCGCGAGCTCGCGAGCGCGGCGCGCACCTTCGAAGCGAGCGGCGGATCGGTGATCGTGATCGAGCCCTACACGGGCGAGATCCTGGCGATGGCCAGCTGGCCCGGATACAACCCCAACGACTACACGGAGAGCGAGGCCGAGCAGCGTCGCGACCGCGGTTTGACCGACGTGTTCGAGCCGGGCTCCTCCACGAAGATCTTCACGATCGCAGCGGGACTCGCGGCCGGCGTGATCGCGCCCACGCAGCGGCTCTACTGCGAAAAGGGCATGATGGCCGTCGACAAC
Source organism: Polyangiaceae bacterium (assembly GCA_035318565.1). Lineage (GTDB taxonomy): Bacteria > Myxococcota_A > Polyangia > Polyangiales > Polyangiaceae > DATDJP01. The sequence goes on along the minus strand of DATHEN010000325.1, from coordinate 1,513 downwards.
ATCGTGATCCGCGACACGCATCCGTCGGGTTGGCTCAACGTGACGCAGGTGCTGGCCGTTTCGTCGAACGTGTGCGCGGCCAAAATCGGCCTGAGTCTCGGCGGAGACAAGCTGTACGAGGCGCTGCGCCGCTTCGGTTTCGGACATGAATCGGGCGTGCCATTTCCCGGCGAATCCTCGGGGACGTTGCGCCCGCGCGGCCGGCCCTGGGTGCAGGTCGAGACGGCTGCGGCGTCCTTCGGACAAGGCATCGGCGTCACCAACTTGCAGCTGGCCATGGCCGTGGCCGCAATCGCGAACGGGGGCGAGCTGATGGAGCCGCTCGTCATCAAGAAGGTGACGACCGCGACCGGTGAGGTCGTGCGCGAAGGCAACCCGCGCGTGCGCCGCCGCGTCGTGCCGCGCTCGGTCGCGGCGGCGATGGCCGAAATGCTGGTTGCCGTGACCGAGGGTGAGGGCACGGGTACGGAAGCCGCGATTGACGGCTATCAAGTGGCGGGCAAGACCGCGACTGCGCAGAAGACGGACCCCGCGACGGGCAGATATTCGCTCGACAAGTTCATCGGATCTTTCGTCGGCTTCGTGCCCGCCAAAAAGCCGGTGGTGGCGATCGCGGTCATGCTCGACGAACCGATGGTGGAACACGCCGGCGGTGCCGTGGCTGCGCCGATTTTCCGGCGCGTCGCGCAGATGAGCCTCAAGTACATGGGCCTCACGCCGAAGGGCACGAGTCGCGCCGATATTGCGGAGCTCGCGACGCAGCCCGATCCCGCGAACACCACCTACGCGCTGCTGCGTGAAGCGCAGGGAAAGAAGCCCGCGGTACAGGACGTCGTACAACGCGGGCCGGTCGCGGCCGGCAAAGTGCGCATGCCGGACATGACGGGTTGGCCGGTGCGCGAAGCGCTGCGGCGCGCCTTCGAGCTCGGCGTGCAGCCCAAGGTTCAGGGCAGCGGTGTCTTGGCGCGCCAGACTCCGCCGCCCGGCGAAACCATCGAGAAGGGCGGCAGCGTCACGCTGTTCTTCGAGCCGGCAACATGATGGTCCACGACTTTTCCAGTGAGCAGCTTCGCGCGCCGCGAGCGTCGAGCCGAGAGAGCAGCCTGACCTTGGGCGAGCTCGTGCAGCTGCTCGCGCCGGTCCACGGCCGCCTGCTCGGAGACGCGTCGATCGGCGCTCGCGGTTTGCATCAGGATTCGCGTCGAGTAGAGCGCGGCGACGTGTTCCTGGCGCGACCCGGGACGCGCAGTGACGGCAGGCAATTCGTCGCCGAAGCGCGCCGGCGCGGAGCCGTGGCCGTGCTGATCGAACAGGGTTCGGCGGCCGGTATCTCGAGCTTACCGGTCGTCGAGGTCAGCAATGTTCGTCTGGCTGCCGCGCTCGCCGCCGAAGCGCTGTACGGCTTTCCTTCGCGCGCGCTGAATGTGGTCGGCATCACGGGCACGAACGGCAAGACCACCAGCAGCTGGCTCGCGGCCGAAGCGCTGCAGGCTGCCGGCGCGGGTACCGGAAA
>DATHEN010000324.1:0-3613 GCA_035318565.1 Polyangiaceae bacterium | reverse complement strand
TTTTGTCCACCCGCGCGCAGCTGGCGTCTTCCAGCTCGCGCGCGTTCGGACAGTGACTCAGACAATCGGCGCGAGCATCCACCACGGAATGTGTTCGCAGACAGCGCTCGGCACACGCGCGGGAGGCGGCTTGATGAAGCGGCACTTCGTGACGAACGCGTACCGTATGGCTGCACGCGCCGAGCGGACAGACGGCGAGCACCAGCGTAAACACGAGCCAGCGGCTCAGCGGCGTAACAGTGCGAAACAACGGACGGTCCTCGCCGGCGACAATAGCAGGCCAGCATCGGGCGCGCGGTCTGTCCGTCACTCTCCCCGGGCGGCGGCGAACTTCGCGTACTGGCCGCTAGTCAGCAGTGGATCTGCAGGAATGCTGAGAAATTCCCCGGGGGCGTCTGGATCGTAGCTTTCCGCCAAGTGACGCTTCAAGTCGAAGGCCACGAAACGGCCGAGTAAATGCGGACTCTCACTGACCCACAGCACGCGAGCGGTCGTATCGAACACGACACCATGCGTAGCGATGAGCGCATCGATGGCGCGGCGATCCCCGAGCCCGAGCGGCTGTCCGCTGGGGCTCCGGCGATCGCGCAGCAGCCGGACTGCGTCCTCGACTGCGACGCTGTGCGCTGGGTTCGAGGCCAGCAGCGCGTCGGCCCGTTGCCTGCGTGGGAGGGTGGATGTGTGCTCGCGAACGCGCGCGTTCTTCGGATCCGCTGCCGCGGGACCCTCGAAGTGATTCGTGACGGCGGCGCGTTCGGGTAAGCGCGCGGCATGAACCGGACGGCCCGGGATGCGTTCGATGCGCGCCAGATGGCCGTGCGCGTCAGCGGCTACGATGATGTGACTGACGAGCGGCGTCTGTTCGGCGAAGGCAACGATGGCCTCGTCCGTGGTGCGCGCACTGGACAAGACACGCCGGAGCGCGTGGACCACCGGCTCACCGCGCGTGCGCGGCTCACCGGCACGCCCGCCGTGTACCACCAGCGCGAGGCCCTCGGAGTTCATGCCGCTCACCACTCCGACGAGCCCTGGCCAGGCCACGGACGCAAACGGAATGCGTCCCGCTTCGCGTACGAAGAAGACGGCCTTGCGCTCGTCGAACACCGAGTCCACCTCGAAGTCGAAGGCGCGCGCCAACAGTGTGTGACCCGTTTCGCTCGCGTCGCCCGAAAAGGCGAAGCTCGTACAGCCGATGAGCGGCGAATGCTCGAAGGAGAGCGAGATATCGTACAGCGCGTTCAGGTACACGAAACGCTGAAATGTCGGGAAAATGTCGGTGTAGGGGTCGGGTTGGAAGCCACGCGCACCGGCCGCAATTTCGCGCCTGCGCTCCGCGCTCATGCCACGGTTGACGTCGCGGTAGCGCCATTGTGCGAGGTCGAGCAGGAGCCAGCGCGCGGGCGCGAACGACACCTGTTCGCGAAAGCGCCCGAACAGAATGCCTTCGTTTTCGACCATCTGGTCGTAGAGCAAGCGCGCGTGCGCATAGCCGATCTCTTCCGGCGTGCCCTCGAGGCCCACTTCCAGGAGCTTGCCGCGGCGTACGGCGTACGAGCTCTGAAAACGCCGCAAGCTCGGGTTCACCTGCTGTACGGTCCCTGCCGGCACTTCGATGTGCGGGGGCGTCATGCGCGCGGCACGTCCAATGGCGACGTGAGTGCCCAGGCCGAGCAATGCGAACGCTATGGCAACGACGAGCGCGACTCGCAGCGCCTTGCGCCAGATCATTTACGCATCCGCGGCGCTGTCGCGAACGTGTGCAAGACCCTCACCACGATGCGCGCCGGATCGCGCACGGAATGGAAATGGGAAACACGCTCGCCCTCGGGCGGGTAGATCACGCGCACGGGAACGTGCTGAATGTCCCAGCCCGCGCGCGCTGCACGCAAAATCACCTCGGCCTCGAAGCCGTAGCCTGCGGCGCGTACGTCGAGCGCCATGGTTTCCCGCACGGGATAACGCCTGAGACCGCACTGCGTGTCGAGCAAACGCCTGCCACTGAACCATGAAATGAACACGTTCGAAAAGCCGTTGGAAAACTGATTGGCGCGCGGCGCACCCGCTTCGGCCAGGTTGCGCACGCCGAGCACCAACGTGTCCATGGGCACCGGCAAGCCGGCCAGGCGCACGGCTTCTTCCGGTGGATGTTGTCCGTCCGCATCGACGGTGACGGCAACGTCCGCACCGAGCACGAGCGCACGCCGCAAACCGCTGCGCAGCGCAGCACCCTTGCCTGCGTTCCGTTCATGACGCACCACCATCGCGCCCGCATCCGCGGCGGCCGCGGCAGTTTCATCCGTGGAACCGTCATCCACCACGATCACGCGCGGCAGGCCCGTGAGCGGCCAGGCGCGCACCAGCGCGTGCACCAGCGCACCGACGCTGGCCTCTGCCTGGTACGCAGGCATGATCGCGATCGGCGCGCGCGGGCGGCGATGTGTCAGCGCGGAATTTCCGCCGACTTCGGAGGCGAGCGGTGCTAGTTCCAAGTGACCCGTTGTCCGACCTAGACCCAGAGCTCTATCGCACAATCCAGGTGCGCGCCAAGCAGCAGATTCGCCAGCGTATGCGCGCGCTTCGCCGTGCAATTCCGGCGGAGGCGCTAGCCGAACGAAACCGCGCGCTGCTAAAGCGGGTGATCGAGCTGCCGCTCTTCGAGGCGGCGCAGAACGTGGCGCTGTTCTGGCCGATCGTCACTCGCAACGAGGTCGATCTGCGCGAGCTCGATGCCCGCGCACGCGCCGCCGGCAAGCGCGTCTTCTACCCCTTCATGGCCGACGCGGGAGAGACGCTGCGCACGGGTTTTCGTCTCGCCGCGGAGGCAACGCTGCTCTGCGAACAGGGACGCGGCTTTTGCGAGCCACCGCCGGACGCACCCGAAGCCGGCGCCGGCGATCTGGATTTGATCTTCGTTCCGGCGCTCGCCGCGGGGCCGAGCGGCCACCGGATCGGCTACGGCGCAGGCTTCTACGACGCCACGCTGCCGGAATTCTGCCCCCCAGGGCAGTCGCTCATCGTCGCCTACGACTTCCAGCTCATGGGCGAGCTCCCCGTCTCCCCCATCGACATCGCCTGCAACTACGTGGTCACGGACAAACGTAGCCTGGAGTGCGCGCCGGGCGCGTGACGGCCCTTCGCCTTGGGCTACTTACGAGCTGCCGCGCGTTCCTGACACGGCTTGCACACGCCGTAGAGCTCGTGCTTGTGGTGACGCACCAGGAAGTCGTAGCGCGCCGCGATGCGCTCTTGCAGCTCCTCGATCAGCGGCTCCTCGAACTCCGCGATGTTGCCGCAGGCCATGCAGATCAAGTGATCGTGATGCGCCTCGCTGTCGGCGAGCTCGTAGCGCGTGAAGCCGTCCCCGAACTTGTGCTCTTCGGCGATACCGCCGTCGCTGAGCATCTTCATGGTGCGGTACACGGTGGCGTAGCCCACCCCCGGGTCCACCTCGCGCACCTTGTTCAGGAGCTCCTCGATCGTCACGTGCTCGGGCGAGTTGAAGAACACATTGATGATCAACCGGCGTTGCTCGGTCGAGCGCAGGCCGTGCTTGGCCATGTACGTCTCGAGCTCGTGGCGCAGACGATTCACATCGGGTGGACGTGGTTCGCGT
>DATHEN010000323.1:0-2159 GCA_035318565.1 Polyangiaceae bacterium | reverse complement strand
CGCGTGCGCCAGAGCTGTAGCAGTACACCTCGGGCCGGCCACTGTCTGCAAGCTGCACGCTGCACTGGCCTTGGGTGCCGCAGCTCCCCACGAGGTCGCTGACGCATTTCGGCAGTGTGAACTTCACACCTCCGGTGCCGCCCGCCCCGCCCCCGCCGCCGGGAGTCGAACTACCGCAGCCGGCGCTGCCGCCCCCGAGCACCGGCGCTACGAGCAGGAACGCCAAGGCAACCCTGCCTAGCGAGTGCGTTCTCATGACGACCAGGACATCACGGACTCTGTGCGAGCGCCACACAAGCATCGACGCCGTGCGCCCCTGTGGCGCCTTGCAGGCCCGGACCTTCGGCGCTATCCCTAGCGAGTCCCAGGGCAACCTGGGACGACCATGACCTCGCACTGAGTCTCGACGTGAAACCGCGCTAGCGGCGCCCTGCTTGGGGTGCCGCGCTGCTTTTTGCTCGATGTGCTCTTGGAGGTCCTCATGCTACGAATTTGCGCCGAAGGGCTGTGCTTTGCGTTCTCGGACGCGGCGCCTTTGCTGGAGAGCGCTTCATTCACGCTCACGTCGGGGTTCACGGGCCTGAGCGGCGCGAATGGTGCGGGAAAAACCACGCTGCTGCGCTTGATCCAGGGCGAGCTGCGCGCAACCTCCGGCACGTTGCGCGTCGAGCCGCACGGCGCGCGCGTCATACGCTGTGAGCAAGAGATGCACGCAGTGACGTCCGAGCTGCGCCGATTTGCCGAGTCTGAAAATAGGAACGCCCGCCGGCTGCGCGGCGTCTTACGCCTTGCCGAGCTCGATCGCTGGGACACGCTCAGCTCAGGCGAGCGCAAGCGCTGGCAAATCGCCGCTGCACTCGCCAGCGAGCCCGAGGTGCTGCTGCTCGACGAGCCGACCAATCACCTCGACTCGCTCGCACGCGAGTGGCTCGTGCGAGCCTTGAGCGAATTTTCCGGCATCGGCCTCGTTGTTTCTCACGACCGCGCGCTGCTGAACCAGCTGACCAGCAAGACACTATGCGTGCAAGACGGAGCCGCCGTGCTCTACAGCGGTGGCTACGACGACGCGAAAGCCACCTGGCAGGCCGAGCAACAGCAGGTGCTCGAGCGTCGCCGGCGCGTGAAACAACGGGTTCAGGGCCTGACGCAGATGCTTCACGAGTCGCGCGCGGCGCAGCGCGGGGCCACCTTACAGCGCAGCGCTGGACGCCGCATGAAGAGCCGCCACGACTCGGATGCCCGCTCCATCCTCGCTACCACGAAGGCCGAATGGGCCCAGACGTCACATGGCAGGAAGGTGGAGGTGATTCGGCACGAGCTCTCCAATGCCGAGCGGGACCTGGCTGGGATCCGGGTGGAAAAAGAGCTCGGTAGCGCGGTGATTGCGCGTTTTTCTCCGGCGCAATCGGAGTTCATCGCGTACCGCGAGCGCGCACCCATCGTACGCTCGGGGTTCCCGCTGATCGAAGCGACCACGCTGAGCGTGCGCCGTGAAGATCGCATCTGGATCCGGGGCGGCAATGGCGCCGGCAAGACCACGTTGCTGAATGCTCTGCTCGGGGCGTTGCGGATTCCCGAGGAACGCGTCACGTTCGTTCCTCAGGAGCTGTCCGCGCACGCCGTTCGAGAGCATCTCGACGCCGTTCGAGCGCTGCCATCCGACGTGCGCGGCAACGTGCTGTCGGTGGTCGCCGCGCTCGGCGTAGATCCCGGACGGCTACTCGCCTCGGCGGCCCCTTCCCCGGGCGAGGGACGCAAGCTCGCGATCGCGCAGGCACTCGGCCGTCACGTTCATGCCTTGTTTCTCGATGAGCCCACGAATCACCTGGATCTGCCGTCCATCGAACGGCTGCAAGTTGCGCTGGAGAGCTACCCGGGCGCGCTCGTGCTGGTCACTCACGACGAAACGCTGGGCCACGCGTGTACGAACACGCGCTGGACCGTGGACGAGCGCAGCGTACGGTTTCACGAAGGCGCTCTCGCGCCGGGATGAAACCGCGCGCTCTGTCATGGGCTCATACTCGCGAACTGTGCTTCGAGGCGCTTGGGATCTCGTTTCCAGGTGGCCAGAAAATCGCGCGAGACGGCATCCGGGGCGATGTCTTCCAGGCCTTGTTCGATTCCCGCGATGATCGCGTGGGCCACTTCTTCGGGGCTGG
>DATHEN010000322.1:0-2308 GCA_035318565.1 Polyangiaceae bacterium | reverse complement strand
ACTGGCTGGGCGACGGCGTTCACGCCGAGGGTTGGCGTGATGAAAACGTGCGGTTCACCGGTCCTGCCGCGGCGGCAGCGCAACAGGCGTTCGCAGAGAACTGGCAGGAGGCCGGAGGTTCGCTGCTTCCGGACGACGCTTTTCCCCCGCCGAAGCGCGCAGGACGGAGCGTGGTCGCGCTGGTGTCGAGCACCGCAGCGCCGGTCGTCACCCGCTCTGAACGCCTGACACAGTTGATGATCGCGGCGGCCAAGCGCCGGCTATGGATCGCCAACGCGTACTTCGTGCCTTCCAAAGCGATTTTGGATCTGATCGCGCGGAAAGCCGCCGCCGGAGTGGACGTGCGCGTTCTCGCTCCCGGAAAGAAAAGCGATTCGAAGACGTCCTTCGGCGCTCAGCACGTAGAATACGGCGCGTTGCTCGAGAAGGGGGTTCGCGTCTGGGAGTATCAGCCGTCGATGATGCACGCCAAGACGATGCTCGTCGACGAGCGGCTGGTGAGCGTCGGTTCCGCGAACCTGGACCCGCTCTCGCTGAGCAAGCTCGAAGAAGTCACGCTCGTCGTGGACGACGCCGCGACCGCAGCAGAGCTCGAAGCGAGCTTCTTGAAGGATTGTTCGCACGCGAAAGAGCTCAAGCAAGACTGAGCGCCTGCGCGCGAGCGGTCGCTGGGACCTGATTCCGCCAATCTGTGCGACTCGACCTCGACGAGCAGGCCGTATGGGCAGGAGTGGACTCGGATCGGTGGAATCGGCTGTTTCCGGCGTAGGAGTGTGCGGCAGGGCACGCTAGTCTTCTGACTCGGCTCTTCACGGACGCCTCTCTCGATGAGCGACCCGCACCCTCCTTCCGAGCTACCCGATGAAGCACGCGCCCTGTGGCTCACAGGTCCGTGTGCGGCCGAGCTGCGCCGCGAAAAACTCGCGCCCCCCAAAGCCGGCGAGGTACTCGTGCGCACGCTGTATAGCGCGATCAGCCGCGGCACCGAGTCGCTGGTGTTCGCTGGTCGTGTGCCGGAAAGCGAGTATGCGCGGATGCGCTGTCCGTACCAGAGCGGTGAGTTCCCCTTCCCCGTCAAGTACGGCTACGCGAGCGTGGGCACGGTGCTCCGAGGCTCTCCCGAGCTCGAGGGGCGCGCCGTGTTCTGCTTGTTTCCTCATCAAAGCGCGTACGTCGTTCCCGAGTCCGCCGTGATTCCTTTGCCCGATGGCGTGCCGCCCGAGCGCGCAGTGCTGGCGGCGAATCTCGAGACGGCGCTCAACGCAATCTGGGACGCCGAGCTTCGCTTGGGCGATCGAGTGAGCATCGTGGGCGCCGGGGTGGTCGGCTGCTCGTGCGCATTTCTGGCAGCGCAGGTACCAGGCGCGGAGGTCGAGCTCATCGACATGCGCGCGTCGCGTGCAGAGATCGCCGCGCGCTTCGGAGCGAGCTTTGCCTTGCCCCCCCAAGCCGCTCGAGAGCGCGACCTCGTCTTCCACGCCAGCGGCAGCGCCGGAGGCCTGCGCACGGCCCTCGAGCTGGCCGCCCGCGACGCTCGTATCATCGAGCTGAGCTGGTTCGGCAACGTGGACGTCAGCTTACCCCTCGGCCAGGACTTTCATGCGCGGCGGCTCACGCTGCGCTCGTCCCAGGTGGGAACGCCGAGTCCTCAGGCGCGCGCGCGCTGGACCACGAGAACACGCCTCGAGCTCGCCCTGAGTCTGTGCAAAGATCCGCGGCTCTCCGCGCTGATCGGCGCCGAATGCAGCTTCGATGCGCTGCCCTCCGCCTTGAACACGATTCTGGGTCCAGAGAGTGGCATTTTGTGCCAGCGTGTGCGCTACGTTTGAATTTGCCGCTTCGGGTTTGATCCGCACATGTACAGTGTCTCCGTCCGCAACCACGTGATGATCGCGCACAGCTTCCGCGGCGAGCTGTTTGGCCCTGCGCAGCGCCTGCACGGCGCAACCTACGTCGTGGACGTCGAGTTTCGACGTGCGGAGCTCGGTCCAGAGGGCGTGGTGGTGGACATCGCGCGCGCCACGCAAGCCGTCGAGGGCGCGCTCGCCGAGATAAACTTCCGCAACCTGGACGAGCTCGCGGAATTCTCCGGCAAGAACACGACTACCGAGTTTCTGGCGCGCTGGTTGTTCGAGCGGCTCAGTGGCTGCATCGCGAAACGCGAGCTCGGGCCCGGCAGCGAAGCGCTTTCCTCACTGCGCGTTACTTTTAACGAATCGCACGTGGCCAGCGCCAGCTACGAGCAGGCGCTGAGCTCGTGAAATCCACTACTCGGCGCTCGCGGGCGCCGCGCGCGTTCGCGGCATTG
>DATHEN010000321.1:0-10717 GCA_035318565.1 Polyangiaceae bacterium | reverse complement strand
CGTCCGCATCGAAGCGCTGATCGTGCCACGCGATCAGAAAGACGCCGCCACCATAGGCAATGCTCGGATGCGTCTGCTCGCCGATTTGGCCGCCGACAACCGGCGCGTCCAGCTCCTTTTCGGGCGAGACGATCGGATCGAGCAGCGCCGGATACGCGGAGCGTTCGATCAGCGCCGCGGGCACGGCCAGCACGATCGCGCTCTGGTCGCGGTCGAAGCGCGCGTCGACCGGAGTGCGCACTCCACGGGCGTCTATCCACGTGGCGTGGCCGTAGCGCGTTCCGAGCTCGGTCGCGTCATCCACGAAATGTACGCCCGAAGCCGTGATGCCGCGAAAGCGCTGGCCGCTGGTCTGCACTCGAACGACCAGATCCCCTTCGCCCGGCGGGCGCGCGTCGAAGGACCAGCTCTGCGCCACTCCTTCGGAGCTCGCCTGGAGCCGCTCGACGTGAGTGCGGCGCGCGAGCACCAGGGCGCCATCCGCATCGACTCGCGGCGCTGCAATCAGGCCTTCATCTCGGGTCGAGTGGCGCGCGCGCCCAACACTCGAGCGCAGGCGAAGCGGAGACGCCTGCGCGCCGTCACGCGCTGCGAATCCAATCTCGCCCGCAGCCGTGATGCGCGTGGTCCACGTCGCCGCGCCGCCGAGGTGTTCGCCGCCAACGGCTAGAAAGGACCGCTGCACCCGCTGCACGACATCTCCTGCGAGCGGCAGCCTGGCGTCTACGGCGGAAGCTTCCGTGGCCGAGGCGACGGGCGTCCCCAGCGCGACCTCTTCGCTCACCGAGGGTTCGCTGGGCTCCGTGCAGCCCGTGACCCCAGCCAGGACCAGCACGGTCGCGAGCCGCCAAACCCAATGTGTAGCCATCCGTGCACGCTACCAAGCGGTTCGAACGAACGTCGAGAGCGCACACTCGTGGTAGCTCGTTCTCGCTGCAGCAACCGAGGCAAGTGTTGCGAGTGTGCAACCCGTGCGGAGCCCCCCGCACACCGCACGGGCCTCAGCTCGGTGTGGGCAGCGGTGGCATGCCGGCGAGGTACCACGACCAGAACAGAGCTCCGGTCTTCTGGAACTCATCCACCGTGTAGTCGAAGCGCACGGCTTGCTCGGCCCAGTACCTGTATAGAGTGGCCGAGTACGTCGTAGTGTGGCTGTACGTGCCCGAGCGAGAGAGATGAGTACTGCTGGATTGGCCCGCCAGCCCTAGAATCCAGAGTAGGCGCACGCCACCTTCGAGCTGCAGCTCCGGCGCCGTCCATCCGGAGAGGCGCACGCCCTCTTGGAGCAGACTCTCGTATTCGGGCTCGTAACGCGACGTGACCTGAATCGTCTCCGCCGACGTGAACGCGAGCGGAATCCGGACCGCGCTGGCGGTTACGGCTCGGGGATCGTTGACGAGCAACGCACAGGGTTTGCTCGCGGCGTAACACTCTTCGGTAGGACGGAAACGAACGTATGCGCGAAACGCCCCTCCCGCGTCCGTGGTGACGCCCTGCTGATTGCTTCTGCCAACGACTTCGACTGGCTGGCAGGACGCGAAGCCCGGCGCCGTACACAGCTGCACGTTCAAAACCTGGCTCGGACTGAACCCAGAGCCCAGTAGCCGAACGGGCGCCAGCTCCAGGATCGGGTCCTGCTGATCGACAGTGACGGAACCGCGTACCGCGTTGCTGGTGAGCGTGAGCGGCACCGCCACCCGCGTGCCCTGCGGATCGCGAGCGTCTTGCACCTGAAGCACGCAGTTGCCCGGAGCGAGCGCGCAATCGACCCACTCCGGGTCGTCCATGTGCTGGAGGTAGCTCGGAGCCGGAGCCGACGTCGAGAGCGTGCCTTGCGCGTTGCCGGCCACGTTCTTGAACTCGGTACACGGCAATTCACGGTTCGGATCTGCCGGGCACGTCCGCACCTGGATCGTCGCGTTCGGAGTCCACCCGGCGCCGGTTACCGGGTAGTCTTGGCCGCTCGCTACGGGTCCTGGCGCCTGAACGCTGCCGCGCAGCGGCGCTCCGATCTCTATGAAGGAGAGCGGCGTGCTCGCCTGCATTTCGGACTGCAGCGCAACCATCACGCAGGCTCCGGGTGCGTCGCACACGAAGGTCCCCCCCGTGGCGGGGTGCAGCGTTTGTCGCACGCGCAGCTTCCAGGCAGTGTCCCCGGCCGGGTTTATGAAGATGTCGAACCCATCGAGTCTTTCGCAGTCCTCGTAGGTCGCCCATTGAGCCGGGCACTGAACGCTGACGAGGCTACCGAACGGGAAAAAGCCAGTGGCGTAGACCTGAACGACGTCGAGGTCCCGCAGGCCCGTACTCGGCGTCACGGTGACCTTTTGCACCGGGATCGGGATGGGTCCCACGTTACGGAAATCCAGCTGAACGAAATGAGCCGTAGTGAGGTCTTCGTAGGTCCCAACGGCCAGAGTGCATGAATCGACCGCCTCACAAGACACGAACCTGCCCCACCCCGTCCAGAACGACCGCCGCACGTTCACCACGAGCTCGGATGAGCCGGAGGCATCCGTGGGTACAGGCGACCACTGGAGGCATTCTCGGATCGTAGTCGTGCCAGCACGACACTGCGTGAAAGCGAACTCGCCGTTCGGCTCGAATCCGCTCAGGGACAGCGTGATTTCTTGTCCGTCGAGCAGGTCGGTCGTGGGCGTGGCCGTGACCGTACCTGCAACCGCCTTCGACGTTTGGCTCGTCACTCCGCTCGGTCCCTCGGCTCCGCACGCGCTGAGGACGCAAAGACACGCGACGCTCGCACACCCCACGAGCCCTTTGACATTCGTCATGTTGTCGCGAAGCATGGCCACGTTGCTGCACGCGGTCAACGTCGCAACACGGGTGTCACTACATTTATTACTAGACACATAAGTAGAGTGCGCGAACGGTGCGCACACTGCGTGCGCCAAGCTCTCGCGTTGTGTTGGCAGCGGTAAATTCAGTCAACGCAATCGGCGTCCAAGCGGGGCGAGGCAGCATGGCGCGATGCCCGCGGAGATGGCTTAGACTCACTCGCGCGCCTTGCAACGAGAAGCGGCGTGAGTCGGGAAGTTTCTCATGGCATTGAAGGACACCGCGTCCAGGGCACTCTGCACACTCACGCTTTCGGCGCTCGCACCGTCGTTCGGGTGCAGCGACCACGAACCGCCAGCGATTGCCGAGGGTGACGCGCATTTCGTGGCGCGCTTTACGGCAACGGGCCCGGCCACCGGGCGCTTGATCGGCTGGAACCTGGGCCGCGGCACTTACTACGCGCCCGAGCAGAATGCGGTCCACCCCGAATGGCGCACGCCCGCGCGCGTGCTCGCCGCGGCGCGCTTGCGTGAGGCCGTCGCTCCCGCCGGGCCTCCTCCGTACGTGCGTTTCAGCGGTCTGCAAATCGACGGCGTAGTCGGCGGAGATGGCTACCACTTCTGGGATTTCGTGCGACCGGGCAGGACGCCTTCGCCGGCCGACAACATGGCCGTAGCGGACTACGCAGCGCTCGCCGAAGAAATCGGCGGCGAGCTCAGCGTCACCCTGAACTTCGGTTCGGGGACGGCGGCCGAGGCAGCCAACTACGCGCGCTACCTCACCGGCGCAGATCCCGAGGACCCATACGTAGCGGCGCGTATCCAAGGCGGACGCTCCGAGCCGTACCCTGTGCGGGTGTTCGAGATCGGTAACGAAGTATACGGATTCTGGAACACCGGCTTCAGCAGTGAAGGCGCCTATTCATTCGCAAACCCGAGCGCGGCCAATCGCGGCGATCCAGCGTGGAGCGGCAAGCCTTCGGGCAACGCCGCCGATTTCGCCGCGCGAGCGCTCGAGTACGTGCGGGCGGTGCAGGCCGTGCTGCCGAGCGCCCGTTTTCGCGTGCCCTTGAGCCAGGCAAACATGGACGCCTGGGGCGGGCTCGAGGCTGCGCTGAGCGCCTTGCAGCCGCTGCTGATCGATCCCGCTGTCGACGCGGTCGTCGTTCATTTCTACAAGGCGGACGACGCAACGACGCTCGGTGTTCCAGACGTCAATGCGCCCGAGTTCATCTTGGGGGGCAGCGAGCTGTTTCGGTCCCGGTTCGAGGAGCTCCGCACGCGGCTCGTCGCGCTCGCTCGCGCCGAGCCGCTCGAGCTTGCGCTCACGGAGTATCACGTTGCGGACGGCTTTTCGCGCGGCAAATTCCTGCTCGGCGACACGGCCGCGGTCGGGCTCGGCCTCGCCGACATGCTCGTGCTGTTTGCACAGCTCGGCGTCGAACACGCTTGCCAACACCTGTCGCTGGCGTTCGGCGACACGCAGGAGCTGCTGCTCGAGTCCTGGTACAATCCATTTCTCGCGGACGCTGGCGGCGACCTGATCGAACGTCCCGCGTACACGGTAACGCGCCTGTTCGCGAACATGCTGCTACCGCGGGAGGGCGAGCTCGTCGCGGTGAAGGCGCCGGCCACGAGCGTGGCGTTCGCTGAGCAGAGTCAGACGTATCCGCTCGTGCATGCGGCAGCATTTGCCAGCGCCGACGGACGCGAAGGCAGCCTCTTCTTGCTGCATCGCGATCTCCATCAGTCGCTCACCGCGACCTTCGATCTCGAGGAAGGTTTCGCCGTCGTCGAGGCTCGCCTCTGGGCTCCCACGCGCTTCGACCAGGACGCGAGCCAAAGCGCAATCGCCGTCGTGGACAGTCCTTTTCGGCTACGAGGCCGCCGTGTGCAGGTCGTCATTCCTCCACATTCCGTGTTGGCCTTGAGGGTGCGCCGATGATCGAAACTGGGGTTAGCCGAGGGATTCTTCGGTGCTAAGTAATCCCATGTCCGCACGTCCGCTGCTGCGCGCTCCCGTGATCGGCTGCTTGCTCCTCGCCTGTGCCGCCATGCTCGTCGCGGCTCAGAATGACGCCTCTGCCGCCAGCGCCAAAAAGGACAACCGCTCGAGCGCAATGCTGGCCGCTCACAATCGAGCGCGCGCGAAGGTCGGAGCTCCCCCGCTGCGTTGGTCCGCCGATCTCGCTCGCCACGCGCAGAAATGGGCAGACCGCATGGCGCGTGACTGCAGCTTGCGGCATCGCTCGGACGGTCGTTACGGCGAAAACCTCGGGGCCGCGGCGAGCAACATGGGCGCACCCAAATCTGCACCGGATCAAGTCGTGGGACACTGGCTCGCGGAAAAACAGTGCTGGAAGTACGGCAAGTTCAGGCAAACGGACCGCTGCCAAGCGAGCTGCGCGTCACGCCTCCAATCCACCGGTTGCGGGCACTACACCCAGGTCGTTTGGAGCGGTACCCGCCGAGTCGGCTGCGGCCGAGCCACCTGTTCGAAACGCGGCATGGATTGGGAATTCTGGGTCTGCAACTACGACCCCCGCGGCAACGTCGTCGGCGAAAAGCCGTACTGACCGGTCAGCGTGGATCGCGCTTCAAGGCGCAGCTGCGCATTCGCCATGTGCGGCGACGCAGCTCGGCTCTATGCCCGACTCAGCTCCGTCAAAATCGGCCGTATCGAAGCGATCGATCGCGAGAACAACGACGGCTGCTCGGGATCTTCGAACACGGCGGCGAAATCTTCGGCGGTGAACGCGCGTGCGAGCCGCGCGGCGAACGTGTCCCGCAGCACGCGCAGGTAGAACCCGACGTCGTAATCGCGTGGGTCGTTGGCGAGCGATGCCGTCTGCTCTTCGTCATCGGGCAGCAGACCGGCTCGGCCTCGACGAGCCCGATACACCCGAATGCGCTCGCCTTTGAACCACTCGTTGCGGCCATTCCCGAGCAACGCCTCGTAACTGAGCTCGCGGTGCCGGGCGCGGCTCGCGAGATACTCGGCCGGTGTCTTCGTGAGGCGGACCCGCGAAGAGACATCGCGAGTGGGCAGCGCAGAGCGGCGCAGTGACAAGACCGTATCCATGTAAGCGTGACGCACACCGGGTATGTCGCCGGCGAGCAGCGCCCGGATCGCGCGCCGCAAGAACACTTCACCGAACGGTTCGGCGCGGCTCGAGCGAAAAGCCACGCCGCGCAGCACGAGCGCGCCGCCGTACGAAAGCAGCGCGTAGTTCTTCGGCTCGTGCGAGAGCATGGCGGCGTAGCGACCGTCGAATTCGAGCTGTACTCGCGGCGGCAAGAGCGACGCGACTTCGGCGACGACTCTCAGCTCATCGGCCTCGACCCACTCCTCCGGAACGGAGAAATAGACGCCGTCCGTGTCTGCTTCGAGCAGGGTGACGCCGCGGCTCGCGAGCTCGCGACAGAGCAGCTCGAGCACCGCGCGACCGTGCGCCGTAACCTGGTTGGCGGCGTGGATGTCCGAGAAACGCGTGAGAGACGAGGCTCCGAGATAGCCGTACGCGGAGTTGACCACGAGCTTCATCGCGGCTGAAACGCCCTCCTCGCTGAAGCGCTCCGCCGAGCCCGGTGGGGCTGCTCGCCCGCGGGCCTTGGCCGCCAAGCGCTGTTCGACGAGCCGATCCACGAGACACAGCATCACGCCCAGCCGATCGCGCGCGGGACCGATGCGGTATTGCCTCATGAGCGAAGGATAGAGACTGGCGACGTCGGCTTTGACGATGCGCCGGGCGACGCCAGCAGCGAACAGGTGAAGCGCGGCTCCGGTGTGCTCCGTGCCGTCGCTGGGCTGGTGCGCGGGAAGGGCCGCCCGATCCCGCAGGTAAGCGCGTACCAGCAGGGGATCGATGACGCCGGTGGCCGGGCCGGCATCGGCGAGCCGCTCGTAACGACGCGGCACCATGCGCGCGAGCGCGAACGCCGCACCGCCGAGCAGGCGCGCGACACCGGCGGCTTCGTGCACGTCCGCCAGCGCATAGCGTCTCACGCGCTCGGGATCGCGCTCGTACTCTTCTGCAATCCGTGCGCCCGGCACGATCTCGCGCCCGGGCTCGGCCAGCCCGAAATGGCGCGCGACGGCCTTGAGACCCTGACTCGGCAAGTCGCGAGCCGAAAAAGCATGCCGCCGCACGGCGTCCATCGAGTCGACGAGCTCGCGGCCGGCCACCGTGTAGCGAAGCCGGCGCAGCCGATCGCGCGCGTGGAGATCCCCTCCCAGCGTTGCGCCGCGGGCCGCTGGGCGCTGGCGCATGGCGATGTTCGCTGCACGCCCGAGCGAGAGTGGCACACCGAGCCGCCTCGCTCGATGCACCAAAAACGGTACATCGAAGCCGTGCAAATTGTGGTTCTCGATCACGTCGGGATCGAGCGCCGCGATCCGCTCGAGCAGGCGCCGGATGAGCCCGACTTCCCCGGAATCATCCTTACCGAAAGCCTCGAGACACTCGGCGCTGCCGTCTGGAGCCCGCAGGGCGATCAAGAAAATGCGGTCCACGTCCGGATCGAGGCCCGTGGTTTCGAGGTCGAATTGCACGCGTCGCAGATCATCGAACGCGAGCTCGCGAAAGTACGTGCGGCCCGAGGCCACCAAGTACTGCTCTTCTGCGGGCAGCACGAGGACCGCGCCGTCACCCAGCTCACGGACGTGGGTTATTTCTCGACCCAACCGCCGCGTCGCCCCGCGACACACGGCGCGCGCCAGCCGGCGACCATCGGCCGCGCGCACCAGGTAGCGGAGCTCGCCCGGTCCCGTGAGCTCTTCGTAGGTCACCCGATTCGGCGCCGGCTCGGCTTGCTCACTGCAGAGCGTGGCGCCGATGTGCGAGAGATCGTCCAGATTCGCGAGCAAGAGCCAGGGGCGGAATCGCGCCACTTCGCGCACGAGTGCGCCGGTTTCCGGGAGCCTCCGCCAAACCGTGGCAGTGCCGTCCTGCTCCGCCCAAACCGAGACGATGCCGGGGGTGTCGTCCCAACCCCAAAGCCACTCATCTTCGCTGTGACCCATCGGCCCTCGAAGGTGTGCGCGCATTTGGAGCGTGGATCAAACGGCCCTACACACCGTCGTCTGGCCTACCCTGCTGCAGCAGCCGGCCGCGGGCGGTGTGTTTTTACCGGAACGTAAATGCCGCTCCACCGTACCTATTCGGTAAGCAACGCCCCTTCGAGGCCCGGGTAAGTTGCAAATAGTGAGTTGTTACGAGCGGGTCGGCGCAGCATCTAACCGGGGAAATCGGAGGCTAAGTGGACGAGGCTGGATTGGTGCCGTTTCTCGAAGCGATTTACGCCATCGAGCTCGACGACGAGACGTGGCTCACGGGGGCGCTCCCCGCGATGACGGAGCGCTGTGGTCCCGAACACCACTACGTGGGCTACTTTTACGACGCGTCCGACGTGAACCGCTTGAACGTCTGGAACATCGGGGCGACCGAGACGTCCCCTCACCTCGTGGAGGCATTCCGAATTTGGTGAGCAGGCTAGACGAAAGCCGATTCGTCCAGTTCCTCGAAGCCGTGTACGCGCTGGAGCACACGGACGAGGACTGGCTCACCCACTCGCTGCGCGCTCTTTCGCACATCTGCGGGAGTGAGCACAGCTACATGGGATTCTTCTACGATGCCTCGAATGTGGAGCATTTCAAGGCCTGGAACCGCTGCAGGTTCGGCACTCCTCCGGCGGAGCTCGGCGGAATCTGGGACATGTTCACGGACATGGCCAACGCCGATTTCGTTCGTTCCACGTTCCGCTGCCGGCTCTTGGGCAGTGCGCGCGACGTCATCGAGTACACGCAGCCATTGCTCGCTGAGCGACAACGCAAGGGCTACGGAGATTTCTTCTGCCTGAACGCACTCGATCCGTCGGGTCTCGGTTGCTTGCTGACGTTCGGCTGCAGAGATCGCGAATTCTCTCCCCGCGGCAGAGACGCCGCGCTGCTCAAGCGCGCGGCGACGCACCTGAGTGCGGCCTATCGTTGCCGGCGCAGGCTCACTTCGGCGGGCGACGAGCCGATCCCGCGTTCCGCGCGTCACGAGCGCGTGGTCGCCGACGCTGAAGCCATTTTGGACACCGATGGACGGTTCGTCCATGCCGAAGGCAGAGCGCAGAGCCAGGTTGCGCGCGAGCGGATTCGTAACGCAGCGGTGGCCATCGATTCGGCGCGCACCGCACACCGGCGCCAGCGCGGTGTTCAGGTGCTCGACCAGTGGCACCCGCTCACCAGCGCTCGCTGGACTCTGCTCGACAGCTTCGAAGAGGGCGGGCGCCGCTACATCGTCGCGCGTGAGAACCAGGCCGAGCTCTCTGGCTTCGGCACCCTCACCGATCGCGAGCGCCAGATCCTCGTCCACGCGGCGCTGGGTCTGACGAACAAGGAAATCGCGTACACGCTGGGCGTCTCGGACACCACGGTACGCGTGCTGTTGTCGCGCGCCGCCAAGCGACTGGGCGTGCGCGGCCGCAAGGGACTGCTCGCTCATTCCGCGCTGCGCGAGCTCTGCGCCGGCGCCAAGTCGCACGGATAGAAAGCGAATCCGAGTTTACACGAGAGACGTAAACACGACTGACAGTGGTGTTTACGTGCGGGTCGTAAACCCCTTTCCACCTTGCTGGATGCGCGCGATTGACTAAGAACTCGAGCTACGGGGGTCGAGCGGCATGCGCCATGGACGCCCCGACGCAAACGTCCGAGGGGTAGCGCGCGCCAGCCATATCGTATTCAGCACACGCGTGCCGCCGTTCTGGACGACACCCTGAACCGCGAACGGAGAAATAACCATGTTCAAGAACAGACTCATGCATGCAGCGAGTGCCGGTGCCAGTGTCATCGCAGCGAGCGCGCTGCTTTTCGGCTGCGCGAGCGCAGACGGATCCGATGTCAGCGCCGAACAGGCCAGCGAAGAAAGCTCCAGCAGCCCGCTTTCCATCGGGCTGCTTCGCTGCGGCGGATTCACCGGTACGCCGTGCCCATCCGGTTTCACGTGCGTCGATGATCCGCGCGATGACTGCAGCCCGTGCCGCGGCGGCGCTGATTGCGGCGGTATCTGCGTCGAAACGACCTGCAGAAAGCCAACCTGTGATCCCAAGCTCAGCTGCGCGCAAGTGCTCACGTGCGTGGGCGGCCAGCTCTATCCCACGGCGTGCGGACCCAAGAATTGCGACCGCCCTCTCGGCCCCTGTGATCGCACGACAGCGGAGTAGCCCATGAGATTCCTACAGCGACTGCTCTATGGCCGTTTGAAACCGTTCTTCACGATCGCGCTGCTCGCGGGCTGCGGGGGTGCTGTCGAGGACGCGGATCCGGGCGCCGCCGAATTCGCTTCGGAGGCCACGGCCCAAACCGGACAGGCGATCAGCGTCTGCGGCATTCCGCCTCGCCCGCCGCCTTGCAATCAGATTGTCTGCAATTCAGCAGAACAAACTTGGGAGTACATTCCCTTCGCGGAAGGCGCGCTTTGCAAAGGAACGGGGCGGTGTGACGACTCGGGCAACTGCATCATGCCTCCTCCGCCTCCTCCTGCCGATCACACCGTCAATGTTTCCATCGACGACACGGTGCGCACTCTCGTCCGCGTTCTGGTCAGCGGCACCTTCGTTTCGATCGACACGTCCGGCGCTGCTCCAGAACTGGTAACCGGCTCGCATCAAGAGTGCACGGACCCGCCGGGACCCAATCCGCTGCTTTGCTGGACCGTCAGGGAAAGCACGAACGCCTACGTGAAGTTCTCTGACTCGCTCAAGTCACTCTACCAGCTGCGTACGAAC
The DNA here is from genome assembly GCA_035318565.1 of Polyangiaceae bacterium. Classification (GTDB taxonomy): domain Bacteria; phylum Myxococcota_A; class Polyangia; order Polyangiales; family Polyangiaceae; genus DATDJP01. The sequence continues at coordinate 146 of DATHEN010000321.1, read as the reverse complement.
AAGACTCTCACCGACTTGGCGTTTCCGCGGATGGGCGCGGTATGCGGCGGGCCGACGTTTCTGGAGACTTGCGGGTACGTGAACCAGATCCGCGCCGACCTCGGCGACGTCGAGCTCGCGCTGGCGGGGTCCGGCACTCGCCCGAT
>DATHEN010000320.1:0-4562 GCA_035318565.1 Polyangiaceae bacterium | reverse complement strand
TTTACGACGCGGGTCCGCCGTGAGCTTCGCCTCTGCGTCGAAGAGCGGCAGCGCTCCGGCGAAGTTTTTCTGTTCGAGGAGCGCGCGCCGCGTGCCTTGCAGCGTCGGCAAGTGCTCGGGGCAAAGCTGCTGCGCCTTTTGATAGTGCGTGGCCGCCTGCGCGCGATCACCGAGCACGCTCTCGAACAAGCGCGCGATCTCGTAGTGCAAGCGTCCCGCGCGCGGCGGCGCCGGACGGCGCGCCAGCTCCGTTTCACAGGTGCGCACGAACTCCACCGCACGCTGCGCGCGTTGCTCGTCATTCAGCGGCGCGCCCTGTGCGAGCGCGACCTGGTCCGCCGGCGAGCCGAAACCCACGCGCGTCTTGAAGTGTTGATGCGGTCCCGGCTCTTCGGCGCGAGCCGGCGCTGCCGGCGCAATTGAAGCCGGTGCCGACGCCGGCAGCGGCGGCGGACCGCCCGTGCGCGGTGCGCTGACAGCAGCCATGGGCGCGGTGCGCGTCGGACCGACGGGCCCCGGAGCGGCTCCGTCACTGGAGCTGCGAGGTGGAAACGATGGGCGCGTGGGCGGCGGGGGCGCGCCCGGAGACGACGGACGCGTTCCAGGCGGCTGCGGCGGTCCAACGCGGCTCTCGGCAGGGCGAGCGGCTACGCTGCGGACCGGAGCCGGTGGCGGCGTGCTGCGCGGCGCCCTCGATGGCGGCCCCGAGCCGGCCATGCGCGGCGTACTCGGCGTGTGCGACGGCCGCACGGACACGGGACCGACTGCGCCCGGCGGCGCAACGGGACGGCGTGGAGGCGGTGGAGGAAGCGAACGCGCCCCGCCCTCACGCGGAGGGGTGGGCGGCTCTTTCTTGGGGGAGCTCGGTTCGTCGCTCATGCAGGATCACGAGCCTATCACGAGCTTTCGCGGCCTCGACAGCGAGTCCGCCCGGGCCGATATTCGGGAAATGGGACGGCTAATCGACGGACGCTGGACGAGCGACGAGCTCGAGACCGACGATCATGGCCGCTTCTTGCGTGAAGCCACGCTCTTTCGCGGAAGCGTGACGCGGGATGGTAGCTCCGGTTTCCAGGCGGCTCGCGGCCGCTACCATCTGTACGCATCCCTGGCTTGCCCTTGGGCGCAGCGCACCTTGATCCTGCGCGAGCTCAAGGGCCTCACCGGGGTCATCTCGCTCAATCTCACCGACCCCGTGCTCAGCGACAAGAGTTGGTGCTTCAGCGAGCGCTATCCGGACGAGCTGAACGGCGCGAGCCACCTCGCCGATCTGTACGTGAAGGCAAACCCTCGCTACACGGGCCGCGTCACCGTGCCCGTGCTCTGGGACACACGCGAGAAGAGCATCGTGTCCAACGAATCGCGCGAGATCCTGCGCATGCTCGACTGCGAGTTCGACGACTTCGCGGAAAACGCTCAGAGCTTGTGTCCCTCCGAGCAGCGCGCTGAAATCGACGCAACGATCGACGCGCTGTACGCGCCGGTGAACGATGGCGTGTACCGCTCGGGCTTCGCCAAGTCACAGACCGCGTACGAGGAAGCCGTGCGCGCGTTGTTCGAGGCTCTGGATGCCTATGACCTGCGGCTCCGCGACCGGCGCTACTTGTGCGGCCCGACACTCAGTGAGGCGGACATCTGCCTGTACACGACGCTTGTGCGCTTCGATCCCGTGTACCACTACCACTTCAAGTGCAACCTGCGCCGCATCTCCGAGTACGCGTCCCTTGGGCCGTATCTGCGCGAGCTCTATCAAATCTCCGCGTTTCGCCGGACCACGGACTTCGAGCACATCAAGCGGCACTACTACATGAGCCATCCCAGCCTGAATCCGAGCCGCATCGTTCCGGAAGGCCCGCCGCTCGATCTGGACGCGCCACACGGCCGTGAACGAGTAGTGTCACCCTGACGCGGGCTGTGACGAAGATAGCGGTGTTCGATCGGGTCTGCTTGCTCGAGCGCGGTCCTGCGCCTAGGGTTCGTGTATGCCAAGTCTTGGCCGATTAGCTTACAAAGGCTGTCAAATCGCCGCCGGCACGGCGCTGTGCGCGCTCTTGTTCGCCAGTGAGGAGGCGCGAGCGAACGGTCGCTTTCCGGCCTCGAATCAGTTGCTCGTCGCCCCGAACGATTCGAATCGCCTTTGGCTCCGCGCAACGCAAGGCCTGCTCACTTCCACGGATCGAGGCTGCACTTGGCAGTGGATCTGCGAGCGGCCCCTCGGCATCGAAGGCGAAGAAGATCCTCCGCTGGCGATCACCGACACCGGCGCCGTGGTCGCGGCAGTGTTCAAAGGCTTGTACGTCTCCGAAGATCTCGGCTGCAGCTGGCGACACGATTTCCCCGAGCTGAATCGCTTCGCGGTGGACGTCACCGTGGAAAAACAGAATCTGTCACGGGCGCTGCTGCTGATCTCCGCTGGGCAAGGCGGCGCCGCAACAGGCAACCTGAATCAGGTTTGGCGCTCGGCCGACTCGGGGAAGTCCTGGGCGAAGATCGGCAACGACCTGGATCCGAATCTGCGCCTCGACACCATCGACCCGGCGCCTTCGGATCCCACCAAGATCTACATGACCGCGCAGTACCAGAGCGAGAGCGGTCAGGACGACGTCGGCATGTTCCTGTACAGCGAGAACGGCGGCGAGACTTGGGTCACCCGCCCCATTCCCGGCACCAACAACTCTTACGTCGCCTTCTTGTCCGCGGTGCATCCCACCGATCCGAAAAAGCTCTACGTGCGCGTTCGCGGGCCAGTCGTGGGCCGGTACGTCGAAAATTTTCTGCTGTACTCCGCGAACGCCGGTGAAACGTGGCAGGAAATCCTGCGTGGCCCAGCGGACATGCTTGGCTTCGCCCTATCGCCGGATGGTTCCAAGGTACTCGTCGGCATGGGCGACTCCCGCGCGCTCGGCGGCACCCGGCCCGTCGACAGGGCAGCGCTCGGCATCTACAGCGCCTCCACCGCGGACCACGAGTTCACCCGTGGGGTCGAGGGACACGTCGGCTGCCTGACCTGGACGGCGGACGGCATCTACGTGTGCACCAGCGAATTCTACCAAGGTTTCGAGCTCGGCCTGTCTCTCGACGAGGGCCAAACGGTTACGGCCGTGATGCATCTGGCCGGCATCAAGGAGCCACTCCAGTGCCCGGCCGGCACGGACGTAGCGAACTTGTGCGACGAGCGCGCCTGGAACACCGTGTGCGCCGCGACGAACCGCTGTGAGGAGAACACGTTCGAACCTCTGCCCGTCATGCTGCCCGAGCAGTGCCACGCGCCGCGCCCCAAGGACGAGAGCGACGATTCGGGCTGCGGATGCCGCATTTTCAATGGAAACAGCGCGTCGAGCGGGATTTTGCTGGGCCTTTTCGGGCTCGGCTGGTTCGCCGCACACCGCCGCCGCCGGGCTCGTAGCGCAACGCCCCTGTAGTTGTCCGGGCCCGATGTACGAGGGCCTCGGCTCAATTGTGCTTGCCGGATTTCATCGGCCCCACGGGGTGCGGGCCGATGAAATCCTCAGCACCCCCAATTCTAGCCTCGTCCGGATCTCTTTTACTGACGTACATCAGCCCGTTCCGGGCCGATGTACTAGCCCCCCAAAGGGTGCTATCAACCGCGCGCCGTGAACGAGCGCGTCCAATTGCTGGTGATCCGCAACGTGCGCGCGTTCGATCCGGCGCGCGGGCTCGATCAGCCGAGCGACGTGGTGATCGAGCGCGGACAGATCACGGCGCTGGGCGTGGACGCGGCGCGCGAACCGGCCCGCGCCGAGCACGCGCGGATCATCGAGGGCAACGGGCGCTGGCTCTTGCCCGCCTTCGTCGATCTGCACGCTCACTTGCGCGAACCGGGGCTGGAGTACAAAGAGGACATCGCGAGCGGCCTGCGCGCCGCAGCCGCCGGCGGGTTCGCCCACGTGTGCGTGATGCCCAACACCCGCCCGGTGAACGACACGCGTTCGGTGACGGAGTTCATGCTGCGGCGGGCGCAGGAGGTCGGAGGACCGAGCTTGCATCCGATTGCCGCGATCACCGTGGGCCAAAAGGGCCGCGAGCTCACCGAAATGGCCGAGCTTCGCGATGCCGGCGCCGTGGCCGTCAGCGATGACGGCGTGTGCGTGATGTCGAGCGCCGTGATGCGCCGTGCCCTCGAATACGCGCGCAATTTCGGGTTACCCGTCATTCAACACGCCGAGGATCACGAGCTCACGGCCGGCGCCGACATGCACGAGGGCCGTGTTTCCGCGGAGCTAGGCCTGCGCGGTTGGCCGCGTGTGGCAGAAGACGTCATCGTGGCGCGCGACGTGCTGCTCGCCGAGTACACCGGCGCGCGCTATCACGTAGCCCATGTCTCCACAGCGGGCGCGCTCCGCATCATCCGCGAAGCCAAGAGCCGGGGCATCGCCGTGACGTGCGAGGTGACGCCGCATCACCTGCTGCTCTCGGATGCCGCGCTGCTCGGCTACGACACCGCGTGCAAGGTCAACCCGCCGCTCCGCGAGACGGCCGACCTCGTCGCCCTGCGCGAAGCGGTGGCGGACGGAACGATCGACTGCATCGCGACCGACCAC
>DATHEN010000319.1:0-3440 GCA_035318565.1 Polyangiaceae bacterium | reverse complement strand
CCACGACGTCGGATCCGGGGGCAACCAGGACTGCCTCAAGCTCTCCGGCCTGAACGACTACTGGGTCATCGACAGCCGCTTCGAACGCTGCGGCGGCGCCGGCCAGGGCAGCGCAGTCGACCACGTGGGGTGCCACAAGGGCCTGCTCGCTCGTAATCTCATCAACGACACGCGCGGCACCGGCATTCAGAGCAAAGGTGGGAGCGACGACATCGAGATTCGCTGGAACCGCTTCACCAACGCCGGCGAGCGCGCCGTGAACATGGGCGGGTCCACCGGCAAAGAGTTTTTCCGGCCACCGCTCTCGACGAGCGCCGCGAACTTCGAAGCACGCAATATTCGTGTGCTGGCCAATCTGTTCGTGGGCAGCGTCACGCCCGCGGCGTTCGTGGGCTGCGCCAGCTGCCTGTTCGCGAACAATACCGTCATCGATCCGGACAACTGGATTTTGCGCATTTTGCAAGAAACCGTGAGCGACGCGACGCACCAGTTCTTGCCGGCGCAGGACGGGCGCGTGGTGAACAACTTGATCTATTTCTCGCGGAGCGGCATCTCCACCTACGTGAACGTCGGAGCCAATACGCGCGCCGACAGCTTCAGCTTCAGGAACAATCTTTGGTACGCGCACGACAATCCCGCGGCCTCCACGCCCAGCCTGCCCGCCCCGGAAACGAGCGGGATTTACGCGCAGAATCCAGGACTTACAGCGCCAGCCAGCGGTGATTACTCGCTCGGCGCCGGCAGTCCTGCGCTCGCAAGAGGCGTACCTCTGAGTGAAGTCCGCGGCGATATCACGGGCCGCTGTTACGCGAACCCGCCCGCGCTGGGCGCTTACCAGCGTTAGTGCCGCGGCTATTGCGCGCGCGCGAGCGGCGACAGCGCCAGCGCGTGAAAGCCGAGCAAGAAGAAGAACTCCGGCCGCGCGCTTTCGCTGCCACGAAAAGCGAGCTGGGCGCGGCTCTCGAACCACGGACCGGTCGCAGTGCCGAGCAGAGGCACGCCAAAGCCGAGCGATGTCTCGAAGCCACGATCGCTCGCGAAGCTCCGCCCCTGGGGCTGCTCCCAGAACGCGCCGAGTCCGAGCGAAATCGAATCCAGAGCCAGATCGAGAAATCCCGGGCCCTGCTGCATATTCTTCGACCAGCGCGGGATGAAGGCGGGGCGCATGTCCACCCCCAGAGAAAACACGCGACGCACCTCGGCCTCGTCGGAGAACGCGTCCCGGTACGTCGCGTACAATCCCGCGGTGTAAAAATAGTGCAAGCTGGTGCGGAACGTTCCGCGCGCGTCCCCTTCGTCGAGCTCGGCCCCGAGCCCGAGACCGAAATCCAGGTCTCCCTCGAAGCGCCCGTACACGCCATCGGTCGGCGCGGCGTCGTCGCGCGGGCGAACGGCATCACCCACGGGGGAGGTCGTGCTTTCGCCGGGATCCCAGCGCGGCGCAGCGTTCTCTTGTGCGCGCGCCGTCGAGCCGACGCCGAGCGCCACACTCAGAAGCAACGTCTGGATCCCGCGGCGTCTCGACCGGGCGCTGGCCGTCATGCCTCCATGCTCCGCACGATTTCCTCGCGCAGCTCGGGCGCGAAAATCAGCCGCGTGCGCTCCAGGCGCTCGCCTCGCAGGCGCCCGAGGAGAAACGAGACTTCTCCCGGTTTTCGCTGCGAACCGTCGGGAAAAATCACGGTCAGTGGTTCATTGCTGTCGTCGAACGGCGTATCGGACGCGCGATCGAGGCCGACGTACACATTCGCGTCCAGACCGGCGCGCGCGGCTATCTCGCGCGCTTTCTCGAGCGCGACCCGGCTCTGCTCTGCCGACGCAAGCTCACCATAGAGCTCATAGGTCTTGAACAGATGCCGCGCGAGCAGCCGCCGCGCGAGATCGCTCAGCACCGGATCCGAGACGTCGCGCCAGGCACCGAGCGCCACCCAGAGCACTGCGTCATCCAGCGCCAGGTACTCGGCGAGGTCGGCATCTCCGCGCGCAGCGATCGCCGCAATCGCGGGGGGCAAGCTCGGCAAGCGGGTTCCGTCGAGTAGAAGCTCGTGCACGCGGGTCAGAATGCGAGTGAGCATCCACTCGCTAGCGCGGCTCGACTTGTGGAAATACACCTGCTGAAACATGAACAGCCGCGCCAAAATGAACGACTCGATCGCCGGCAGGCCCTTGGCGCCGTCGATCGCCAGCGGCGGTGCGGACTGGTTCTGAGGAGACGCGCCAAAGCGCAAGCTGCGCAAGAGCCAGTCGAGATCGAACGCGCCGTAGCTGACGCCACTGAAGTGCGCATCCCGCAGCAGGTAGTCGCAGCGATCGACGTCGAAGGTGCCGCTCACGGCTCGCGCCAGAAAGCTGAGCTCGTGCCGGCCAACGACCAGGTCTGCGACCCGTGCGGGCATGCCTGGGTCGAACTGACGCAGAATGCGGTTCACTTCGCAGTTCGGCTCCTGGATCATGCGCGTCGTCCAGGTCTCGTGAGCCGGAGCCTCCGGAAGCGCGTCCTCGAACAGGTGCGAAAATGGGCCGTGACCCAGGTCGTGGAGCAGCGCCGCGGCCAGCGCGTCGCGCGCGCGCTCGGTCGTGAGCCGTTGCCAGAACGGCAATTCGTCGTGGAGCGCGCGAAGCCGCCGGATCAGACGCGTCATGACGAAGGCGCTGCCTATGGCGTGAGAGAAGCGCGTATGGTCGGCACCCGGATACGCGAGAGACGCGAGTCCGAGCTGGCGAATCCGCCGTAAGCGCTGCAGCTCAGCGGCCTCGAGCAGCGCCGGCACAATGGCTTCTTCTTCCGTCTCGAACGAGATCAAGCCATGTACGGGGTCCCTGAGGATCATGCGCAGCGGTTCGCGAGTAGGAGCGGGTGCGTGTGGCGATTCTTACAAGATTCGAAATGCAAATGCTGCGCGTGTGGAGCGAGTATCGCGCACTTCGACTGAAACTGGAATTGCTGGGCGGCGACTGTTGCGGCGTCGAAAGCGGAAAGAGCTGCGTGAGATTGCGCGCAACCTGCTCGCTGTGTTTCGAGAAATGTCTGGCTTGTGCCGCGAAAAGGCAGAAGAAAGCGCATGGCCCCGTACGAGTCTACCTACAAATCCCCCGGATTTTCCGCCGCGCGCCTGGACACGCGACCGATTTCGAGCTTTGCTCAGTTACAACCGGGCGTAGGTTGCCCGCGCCCTTCCGATTGTTTAGCAGCCATGGCGAACGGAGTCAGACATATCGATCGTAACGAGCCTCGAGCACTCGGGCTGGTGGAGGTGCTCCGGCAGCTTCCCGAAGGCGAGCTGCAGTCGCTGATCGATCGGCTGCGCATTCGCATCGACGAGGCCAAGCGCATCGACGTGCCCTCGCAGGTTGCTCGCGCGCTCGTGATGCTGCCCGAAGTGCGGGATCCGGCCCAGTTGCCGGGACCGACTCGTGAGCTCCTGTATCGTATCGCCGAG
>DATHEN010000318.1:0-6917 GCA_035318565.1 Polyangiaceae bacterium | reverse complement strand
AAGCTCCATTACCAAAAAAGGTAAGCCCGTCGCCTCGTCCACTCCCGCATCGAATACTTCGACGATATGATCGCTCTCGACGTCCGCCGCTATGGTTGCTTCCTGACGAAAGCGTTCGCGTAGCTCGGGATCCGATACGAGTTCCGGTAGCATGGTCTTCAGTGCCCGCCGGCGCCGGGTATCGAGGTGGACGACCTCGTAAATCGCCCCCATTCCACCGGAGCGAATCAGCCGCGAGATGCGGTAGCGGCCGTTGAAAATCGCTCCGGGGCGAAGCTTTGCCTCGTCGCCTAAGTCGTCGTTTTCTGCTCCCTCACGGAGCGTCGGCGCCACGGCTCAAGAGTAGCGCCAACGTTCTTCAGCGTGCAACGACACCAGCGGGTTCGGGTCGTGCACTTCCGTGGCAGCGATTCCGATGCTGGGTTCGTGACTTAAGCCTTGGTAATCTGAGGATATCCCGGTAAGTCGATCTCACCAACGAAAGGCAAGTCAGTGCCTGAACACAGCCCGATTGTCGCTCCCGTCATCGTTCTAGCGCTCTGGACGCACGTGATGTGGGCTTGGATGTACGTGACGCGCATCCCGGCTATCGGTAGGGCAGGCATGGTGTTCGATTCGGCGGCGCCGCGCGGCGAGCAGATGGCCACGCTTCCCGCTCGAGTTCGCTGGAAGGCGGACAACTACAATCACCTGATGGAGCAACCCACGGTTTTTTACGCGGTTGCTCTCGGTCTGGCGGTGCTGGGGGCGGGGAGCGGCGTGAACTCGCTGCTCGCGTGGGCGTACGTTGCTCTGCGCGTGGTGCACAGCTTGATCCAGGCCACCTTCAACAAGGTCGAAGTCCGCTTCAGCATCTTCTTCCTGTCATCGCTCGTGTTGATCGCGCTCACCGTCAACGCCGCTCGCGTGGCTTTCTGAGCTTGGCTCCGGGACGGGAGCGTGAGCCTGCCTGACACTGGCGGCGGACTGCGACGAGGCGTTCTTCCCAGAGCTGTGCGTGCGGCGGAGTGCGCAAGGCCTGCTCGACGACTCGCACGGCGAGATCTCGCTGTTTCAAGCGGCAGCACACCTCGGCCAAGAGCGTTGCATACGTAGGCCGATCGAGGGCGGCGCCGAACGCGTCGTATTCGTCGAGCGCGCTCTGTAAGTCCGCTGGCGCCGTGGCATCTCCGCCGCGGGCCCGCAGCCAAGCCGAGAAGAACTCAGCTACGATGCTCCACAGTGCGAAGCTCTGATTTTGACTGATGCGCGTCAGCTCTGCGGTCAGCTCGGCAACGCTGGCCTCGTCGTCACTCCAGGCGTAGAGCTGTATGAGGAGCGCCAGAGCCGTTGCGATGACATGCGGATGGCCGAGATCTCGGGCCAGAGCCAGCGCGCTTCGTCCATGGGCGAGGCCCGCGTGTCGATCGCCCATGTGCCACTCGACGCGTCCGAGAAATCCCAGGCAGCCGACGGCTGGATCGTCCCCGAAGATTTGGGCGAAGGACTGGCATTCGGAGAAGTCATACAGGGCGCGGCTCGTCTCGAGCTCATGGCGGGCATCTGCGAGACTGCCGTGGAAGTAGAGCACTATGCCGCGTAGGGCGTGTCCCGTCATTTGCAGGGGTCGAGCGCCGATCTCACTCGCGCACGCGACGCACTGCTCTGCGATCTCGCTCGCGGTGTCGAAGTGCCCGCGCGCCAGAAAGAACTTGTACAAGCCGGCGAGCGCCGCGAAGCGCTGCTGTGCTCCCACGCCCGCACACAGCGCGAGCGCGCGGCGGTAAGTCCGCTCCACTTCGAGCGCGGTCCAGCCCTGGATGTTGATCAGCGGCTGGCCGAGGCTGATCAGGATTTGTAGCTCCTGCGCGCTCCGCGCGGGGCCTTCCGGGAGATGCTGCAGCAGGTGCAGCGCGCTTTTCAAGTGCGAGACCGCTTCGTGGTAGGCGTAGCCTTGGTGCGCGTTTTCGCCGGCCAAAGCGTGATAGTGGACGGCCTTGTCATAGGCCTGTGCTTGTTCGCAATGGTGCGCCAGCTCGGAAATCACCGGTTTCGAGGCGGCGCTTCGCTCCAGCACTTCGGCGATACTCCGGTGATGAGAGACGCGGCGCGCCACAGGCAGCGCGTCATACAGCGCTTGTTGATACAGAGCGTGCGAGAAGCAGTACAGACCCGCGCCCCCGAGCGGCCCATTCCCGCGCGCGCGATCCAGGAAGCCGTGATGCATCTGCGCCTCGCACTCGAGCACGATTTCGGAGAGTTCCGTGTTCAGGCTCGCAGCAACGAGCGCCGGGTCGAACTCCATGCCCACGACGCTCGCGAGCTCGAGCACGCGCCGCGCACTGGCGCCGGTGCCCGCGAAACGCTTGCGGATGAACGCTTGCAGCTCTCGCGGCACCTGCCACGTTTCGCTGTTCTCCTCGAAGCTCCACCTTCCGCTCCCCAGGGTGGTGGTCTTGCTCTGTTGCAGATGCGCCAGCACGCTGCGCAGAAAGAGCGGATTCCCACCGGTCTGCTGCCGTAGTCGCCGTGCAATGTCCGCCGCCCAAACGGGCTCTGCGAAACGCGCGTTGACGAGCTCCGTGACTTCGCGCACCGAGAGCGGGTAGAGCGCAATCTCCTGCCAATCCACGGGTGCGGTGAGCGAGACGGTCCAAGGGTTTTGCGAGGGCGGAGCCTCGAACCCCGAAGAGCGACTGGTGCCGATCAAGAGCAAGCGCGCCTGTCCGCGGCGCTTTGCCAGGTAGCCGAGCAGATCCAAGGTCGATCGGTCGCTCCAGTGCAGGTCCTCGACGCTCAGTACGAGCGGCCGCTGTTCGGAGAGCGCTTCGATCAGATCGCCCATTTCCCGCAGCACCCGACCCAGGGCTCCGCCCGGTACTCGAGCGTCGGAAAGCGCCCCGGGAGCTTCGAAGTGTCCCCGGAGCTGCGCGAGCCAGGTGGGCGCGCAGCGCCCCGCGCAAGCGGTAAACGCTTCGGCGTTCGGGCCGCGTGACATCCGACCGAGCGCCTCGAGCAGCGGCATGTAGGGTTCGCGAGAGCCTTGATGGGCCGCGCAATGCCCGTGTGCAAACCAAAGCTTTTGACCCCATTCCGCTTCGAGCCGGCGCAAGAAGGTGTCGAGCAGCGCCGTCTTTCCTATGCCCCCCTCGCCGGTGATCAGCAGCGCCTGGCTGTTCCCCGCCTTCGCTTCGGAGAGGCCTTGCTGCAGCAGCTCGAGCTCGAAGCTGCGCCCGACCAACAGCGGCAGCAGGGCGGACTTGAGCGGATGCTCGAGCATCGGCGCAACGAAGCGGTAGCCGCGCCCATGTACCGTCTGAATGAAGCGTGGTTCATCCGAAGCATCTCCGAGAGCGGCGCGGATCTCGCCGATGCAGACTTTCAACACGGCTTCGCCGACCGTCACGTCCGCCCACAGATCGGCCAGAAGCTCGCTCTTGGTGACCAGGCGCCCGCGCTCGCGAACCAAGCGCTCGAGCACTCTGAATGCCTTTGGTTTCAGGGCGAGCGCGCGCTCACCGCACCAGAGTCGCTCGTCGCGTAGATCGAGGCGATACGAGCCGAAGGCGTACTCGTCGGCGGCTTCCAGCGCGGACGTACTCAGTCGCGGTCGAACGCCCGAAGTCTGCGAATTGTCCTGAATTTGCGCGTTTACCATTTGCTTACGGTTTGCTGACCAGCGCTGCAATCACTCTGCGGTTAGGGTGCAGTGGTTCGCGGATGAAGCCTTCGAGGCTACGCGAGCAAGACAAGCGAATCGGGTTGGGGCTGGTTCTCTCCTGTCCATGGACGGGCAGGGACAGGTGTTGTCGCGCCGACAGCGGTCTTTTTTCGGAAGAGATGGCCAAGCCATCGAAAAAGAGGAGGTTTCACATGTACCGGCTGACAATTGCTCGCTCCCTACTGCTCTGCACCGTGGCGGGCGCGACCGTGAGCGCGGCTCAGACGCGAAACGCGCTGAGCTCCGGGACACCCTCGACGACCCCTGCGGCCCCGAGCGGTACTGCGACATTCGTCGCGCCATCGCCGCCGCCGCCGCCGGGATCCTTCGGGTACAGCGCGGCGTGTCCGACGCCCTCCTTGAGCGTCTGTCAGGACGGCAATTATCTGGAGTCGACGTGCGCGGCGCCACACATCGCCGAAGGCGGCACGTGCAACGCGCTCGTTCAGGAGGCGATGCTCGATGAGAACGACAAAGCCGAGCCATCCATCATCCCGAAACAGCTGAGAGCCTCGGGGGTCGATCGTGTGATCCCGGAGAACGGTATCGATCTCGAGCCGTACTACACGCCGGACCCCGTCTCGGTAAACAGCTTGTACGAAGCCGTTTCCTACGGCGCGAACGTGCCCGCAGCCTCGGCGAATCCGAACGCCGCGGACGATTTCTTCTATGACGTTTACGCGGGCTGGACGGCCAACGCTGCGAATGTGCTCTCGTGCGAGGAGTACGTGTACGAGAAGTACTTCGATTTGAACGTGTATCACCGGCTCGTGGGCGCAGACTTGAATCACCCGGAGAACGCGCTGTCCGTTGCGTTCGGTGCGCTCTCCAAGTCGCAGTCGATTGGCACGCGTCACTTGAACTCGCCGAGCCTGCGCGGGCTCGATCAGCGCGTCTTCGGTGAGTTTTTCCTGAATGAATGGACGCCAAAGAATGCGTTCTTCGACATTCCAACGCACGTCACGAGTACGGGAGAAGCCATCGGGCCACTCGGACCGAATCTGCATCAGAGTATCGAGAACTACTCCGATCTCGGCGACGCGCTGCTCGCGACGATCGAAGACAATCGCGACGCGACGGCGCTCGTGCAGCAGAGCTGGGCGCGCACGAAATGGCTGTGGGAGAACTTGATGTACCACCCGCCGCCGGCGTTGGGTCTGAAGTCGCCGACCCCGGGCGGTACGCCTCCCGATCCCGGGTCCAGCGTGTCCGCAACGCCGGGCAACCCGATCGTCGGCTCGCAGACACTGGCCGGCTTCAATGATCCTGCGGCCGAGCTGCTCGGTCTGGTGCCCGGCAACCCCGACGTGCGCCGGCACTTGAGCGACGAACTGAACGAGCTCTATCGCTTGCAGGTACGTCTGAAGGAGCTGCTCCGCCAGTGGCAGGACGCGAACCTCAAGTACTGGGGCAGCGGTTGGCATCCGAACGCGCTCAAGCCCGACCATCAGGACACGCTGGTTGGAACCCCGAGTGGAACGGGCGGAGGCGGCGGGAGCGGTGGCGCTGGATCGCTCGTGGTCGGCACGCACACCGATCCCAATCCCGCGCTGTCTGCGGCGGCACCGGGCTCGGGTGGCGGCGGTGGCGTAGCCCCGACGGGCAACGTTGGCAGCATTGCCATCGACCTACCGACGGATCCGGAAGAGACGATTGTGCGGCGTCGTATCGTCAAAGAAATCACCACGATTCTGGATGAAGCGCACGATCGCGGTTGCCTCGACAAAGGGCTCACGGCCTGCGACTGGTCGCCGATGTCGTTTGCGCGCGGCGCGCACGCGAACTTCGCGCCGTTTCAAGAGGGCGCCTTCAATGATTGCGTGAAAATCGTGGAGGGAATTGCCACGGGCAGCGATCAACCCCCGACGGACGGCTTTCTGCCCAACCTGCTCGGACGGACCTATACGTTCGTGCCGGCGGGCGACGAGTATGCGTGCGCCGTGCACGTGCCCGGCGAGCTCAGCGCCGAGGAGCTCGAAGATCTGAAGCCGCAGATCCGCCATTGCCACGAGCAGCAGCTGAAACAAGAGGAGCAGGACGCCAAAGAGGCGGTCGCCGCGAGCACACCCCTTTACGACGACGCTACCGGCGAATGGCAGAACCCCGGTCTACTCAAAGAGGGTGGAGAAGAGATGGGGAACAAGTACTTCGGGCTCGACTATGGCTACAAGTTCGGCTGGGAGCTCGACATGTCCAATGGTGTCTGCGGCATGCAGGCCTGGGCGGGCGCGCAGTTCGACGCCGGCGCTACGGTGTTCACCAAACATTTCACCATGGTCGACTTCGAGGCCAGTCTCGACACGGCGGACAGCGATGACGACGGCAAGGTCGTGGACATTCACGGCGAGATTTTCGGCAAGAAGATGTTCGACGACATCGTCGTGACACAGGGCCAGATCGAGCCGCTGCTCCTTTGGAACAAGACCGAGGACGTGAGCGAGAGCAAGGACGCGCCGCTCATCGATCAGCGTTTCGTAATTGTCGTCGTTCCCGTTCGGCTCACGGCAGGAGTGGCGGGGAGGATCGGCGCAGAGCTCGGCATCACGGCGGAGCTCGCCGGGTTCACCAACGGCGAGTGCCCGCGCGTCGCCGTCGGCGGGCTGGTGCGACCGTACATCGCGATCGATGCGTTCGTGGAGGCGGGCATCGACATCTTCATCGCATCGGCCGGCATCCGCGGCGATCTGACGATCATCGAGGCGGGGCTGCCCTTCAAGCCCAACGTCAGCGTGACGCTCTCGGGAGGCAAAATCGAAGGCAATGACGTTCAGCCGGTGGATCTCGAGCTCAAGGTGAATACGAATTTGAAGCTGGAGCTGAGCACGCTGTCCGGCAAGCTTTCGGCGTTTGCGCAGGCGGGGGTCTGTCCGCTGTGCGCGAAGGGCAAGTGGACGATCGTCGAATGGAACGGTCCAAAATGGAGCAAGACGCTTTTCGACGAAACCTACACCGCGCCGCTCGATGTGCTGTCGCTCGTCTATTGAAGGAAAGCCCACATGAAACGCTTCAAAACGTGGTGGGTCCTCGGCTTCGGTCTGGCAGTGATCGCGGCGGGCTTCGTCCTCTACTTCGTCGCGGGTACGCGCGCTTCGGATCCGAGCGCGTACCGCGTGGACTTTGCGCGCGGGGTCTATCGCTACAAGCTCTCGTATCGCACCAAACAGCAGGGAAACATCTTCTCGATGCCGCAAGGTTCCGGGTCGGCTTCGAGCACGGC
>DATHEN010000317.1:0-4221 GCA_035318565.1 Polyangiaceae bacterium | reverse complement strand
CCGCCAAGGCCAACGACGCGAACGTCAAGAGCCTGCTCGATAACCTGAAGTCGCTGAAGATGGCCGAAGTCATCGATCCGGCGGCAGACCCGGCCACCTACGACAAGTGGAAGGTCAGCGATTCGAAGGCGCTGCATGCCGTCTTCAACAAGGGCAAAGACGTCGTCGCGGATCTGTACTTCGGCGAGGACGGCTCGCGCGGCCAGATGACGCGGGTCGCCGGCAAGAACGGCGTGTACGCCGTGAAGGGCTACTCGAGCTACCTGTTCTCGCGCGACTTGAAGGGTTGGCGCGACCTGACTCTCTTCAAGTTCGAGAGCGACAAGGCCAAGAGCGCCGAGATTAAGAACGAGAGCGGCATGTTCACGTTCACCAAAGACAAAGGCGTTTGGACGGCCAGGTACGCGGGCAAGGGCAAGCTCGACAAATTCGACGAGTCGAAGGCCAAGGACATGCTGCGCGCTTTCGAGAACCTGAACGCCGATGGCTTTGCGGAAGGCAAGTCGTTGGCCGACACCGGCCTCGACAAGCCCGTCGCTACCGTGTCCATCGTTCTCGAGGACGGCGCCAAGCGTGAGCTCGCGGTCGGCAAGACGGCCGAGGGCACCAGCCGCTGGGCCAAGAAGTCCGACAGCCAGGAAATCGTCAGCATCAGCTCCTACGCTGCGGACTGGGCCACGGCCGAGCCGAGCAAGTTCCAGAAGCCCTCCGGGGATGCCGGGGCAGCTCCTCCGTCGTTCGACCCGTCGGCCATGGGCCACGGTATGCCGGGTATGCCAGGTATGCCGCCGGGCATGCCACCGGGCATGCCACCCGGTCACCCGTAGCGCCCGATCCAACGCGGCCGTGCTAAAAGGCGCGGCGCATGCGTCTTTCGTACAATTGGCTACGCGAGCTCCTGCCGGAGCTTCACGTCAGTCCTGAGGAGCTTGCCGTTCGTCTGACCGGTGGAGGTCTCGAGGTCGAATCGGTGAAGCGGTTTGGCGCGGGGCTAGAGCGCGTCGTGGTCGTCGAGGTGAGGGGAACCGAGCCGCACCCCGAGCGCAAGAACCTGCGCCTGGTGACGGTCAATCGCGGGTCGGGCCACGAACAGCGCGTGGTGTGCGGCGCGGCCAACGTGCCCGAGGCCGGCGGCCTGGTCGTGCTCGCGCCGCTGGGCGCCGTACTGCCGGGCACTACCGAACCGTTACAGGCGCGCGATATCGGCGGCGTGCGCAGTGAAGGCATGTTGTGCAGCGAGGTCGAGCTCGGTCTGGCTGAGGCCTCCGAGGGCATCCTGATCTTGCCGCCGGGCTCGGCCGAGCCCGGCGCAGCGCTGCCGGTGGCGTTTCCCGGCGCGAGCGACGTCATCTTCGAGATCGGTGTGACGCCGAATCGTCCGGATGCGCTCGGGCACGTCGGTTTGGCGCGTGAAGCCGCAGCGCTCTTCGAGCTCTGCTTTCAGCTGCCGGACGTGGGAAGTCCCAAACGAGAGCTCGCCGAAGACGCTTCCGCGTTCATCAGCGTCGATAACCAGGATTTCGAGCGCTGCCCTCACTATGCCGCAGCGGTCGTCAGCGACGTGCAGGTGGGGCCGTCCCCGGCGTGGCTGCGCTGGCGTTTGTCGGCGCTGGGTATTCGCCCGATTTCGAACGTGGTCGACATCACGAACTGGCTCCTGCTCGAGTACGGGCAGCCGCTGCACGCGTTCGATCTCGCGGAGGTACGCGGGCAGCGTATCGTGGTGCGACGCGCGCGCGCGGCTGAGCCGTTCACGACGCTGGATGGCGTGGCACGCCGCCTGGATCCCGACGATCTCGTGATCTGCGACGCCGAGGCACCGTCGGCGCTTGCGGGCATCATGGGCGGCGCGAACAGCGAGATCCGCCCGCACTCCACGCGCGTGCTGCTCGAGTGCGCGTACTTTCAGCCGGGGGGTGTGCGGCGCGCGGCGCGGCGCCACGGTTTGCACACCGAATCGAGCTTCCGTTTCGAGCGCGGCGTGGATTGGGCGCGCGTGCCCGCGGTGCTCGAGCGCGCGAAAGTGCTCTTGACGGAGCTGGCGGGCGGTAGCGCCGCGCGTGGCGCCGTTCACGCGAAGAGCGCGCTGGATGTGCCGAACATGCGCTTGCGCTCTCAGCGCCTGGACGCTTTGCTCGGCGTGGCCGTACCGTTCGGCGAAGCACGCTCGATCTTGTCGCGCCTAGGCTTCGAAGTGACGAAGGCGAGCTCCGACGAACAATCCTTGGAGGTGCGTGGCGCATCGCACCGCCCCGACGTCGCTCACGAGGCGGACCTGGTCGAAGAAGTGGCGCGCGTGCGCGGGCTCGATCGGATCCCCGCGCTGCTGCCCGCCATCAAGCCGCAAGCGCCGCGGAGCACGGGTAAGCTCGAGCGCGAGCTCGCCCGTGAGGCTGCGAGCCTCGGGCTGTCGGAAGCCGTCACCTACGCATTCGTGGCGCCGAAGGAGCTCGAAGCGATCGGTGCTCCGCCGGCGACCGTGACTCTCGCCAACCCGCTCAGCGAAGAGCGCAGCGTGATGCGCACCAGCCTGTTGCCCGGGCTGCTCGAAGCGCTCGCACGGGCACGCCGGCGCGGTGAGCGGGCCGTTCGGCTGTTCAGCATCGGCTCGCGCTACTTGCCTCGTCAGGCCGTGGATTCCGGCTCGGGACGCACGCGCTCGCCGAGCGACCCAATTTGGCTTCCGGACGAGCTGCGTTCGTTCGCCGCCGTGCTCGCGGGGCCGCGCCCGGCGTATCTGACCAAAGCCGAAGAGGTGGACGTCTACGACGCCAAGGGCGTTGCTTGCGAGCTCATCGAGCGCCTGACGGGTATCGCTGCCGAGGTGCGCGCCGCGAGCGCAGAGAGCCTCGCTCATCTGCATCCGCGCGGCGCGGCCGAGCTGTACGCGGGCGATCTCCGTCTCGGCAGCCTCGGGCCGCTGCATCCCGACG
Organism: Polyangiaceae bacterium; assembly: GCA_035318565.1. Taxonomy (GTDB): domain Bacteria; phylum Myxococcota_A; class Polyangia; order Polyangiales; family Polyangiaceae; genus DATDJP01. The sequence continues at coordinate 1,288 of DATHEN010000317.1, read as the reverse complement.
TGGTCGGGCGGCTCGAGCTCGAAGGCGCGGCTCAAGTCATCGAGCTCGATCTGGCGGCGCTGGCTCGCGCGGGCAAGCGCACCCCGCGATTCAAACCGATTCCACGGCTGCCCGCGGTGACGCGTGACATTTCGCTGACCGTGAGCGAGGCCGTCCACGTGGGTGAGATCGCGCGCGTGCTGCGCGAGGCAGCCGGAGAGCTGTGCGAGTCGGTCGAGCTGTTCGATCAGTTCCGCGGCGGGCAGGTTCCGGACGGGCAGCGCTCGCTGGCGTTTCGGCTCGTGTACCGTGATCCGCTCGCCGCGCTCGAGCCCGAACGCGCGCGCACGCTGACGGACAAAGAGGTGGACGCATCCCATGCTAGCGTGGTGCGCGCCGCCAGCGAACGCCTCGGCGGAACGCAAAGGGCCTGAGCGGAGGCGCGGAGTCGCTCGATGTCACGCTGCAGAAAGCTTCGCTGTCTCGCGTCCTGCTGCGTGCTTCTGAATGCGCTGCCCGCGCTGGCCCAAACCGGCGAAGCGACGGACACCGCGGCGCAGGCGCCGCTCGCCGATCCGAGGAGCGACGACCAAGAGCCGCGTCCTTATCGCGCGCCGCGCGAGCCCGATCGGCGGCTCGAGCTGTTCGAGCTCGGGCTGCTGCTGGGAGTCGCGGCCCGCCCGGCGGACAGCGATGCGATTCATTACTCGGTGGGCCCCAGCTACGGCGTGCAGGGCCGAGTCGAAGTGCTGCCGTGGCTCGGGGTGCGTGCGCTCGTCACCAACAGCATTCATTCGGTCTCCGTGGATAGCGCTGCGTTGCTCGAACGGACGTCTGCGGATCAGCCCAGCCTGCAGGTGCTCGAAATTGGTGCGCGCGTGGAGCCGACGCTCACGCTCGCGCCACACCTACGCGGGTGGCTCGGCGTGGGCATGTCCTGGAATCGCATCTGGGCAGACGCGCCGAGCTTCGAGGGACGCCGCGTTCAAGGTGTGAATCGCACCGGCGTGGCTGTCGAGTACTCGGCGGCCCTCGGGGCTAGCTTCGACGTGATCCCGAGCTGGCTCTCGCTCGGGCTTTCGCTCTCCGCCGCGTACATCGGAGATCAGTCCGGCAGCATGTTCGATGCCGTGCAAGGAATCGACGAAGACGTAGCTCGTCCCGGCGATCCTCTCGTGCGCATCGGCGCCTTGCCCGACTTTCGCGCCGCCTACGACGCCATGCTGAGCGTGAGCCTGCTGCTGTGAAGCGGTGCATCTCGTCGCTCGCGCTGCTTTGCATTGTCGTGCTCTGCGCCTGTCAGCGTAAA
>DATHEN010000316.1:0-2861 GCA_035318565.1 Polyangiaceae bacterium | reverse complement strand
AAGTTCTTGGTGCGCGGCGCGGTCACCTGGCAGGGCTCATTGCCGGGTAGCCCGCAGTTGCCACCACCCGAGCCGGAGAAAAACTCGTCGAGATGCCAGCGGAAGCCGTGCGGCTCGGTCTGGAACTGCAGCGTCACGTTGCGGGTGAGCAGGTACAGCACCTGCGGCAGCACACACAGCAGGATCGCGCCGAACAGCACGTGAAAGGCAGAGACTTCGATCTTGAAGCGACCGAGCGAGAGCCTGTAGACGGACACCTCACGATTCGGATCGCTCTGGAACCCGAGCATCAGCAGACCCATGCTGGCAGCGAGCGGCGCCACGTACGGCATGTCCGTCATGGTCTGATGCGCGAGCAGGTACCAGTACGGCATCGTCGTCAGCACCAGGCCGCCCAGAAAGCCGGCGCGCCGCCCGAACGCCTTGGCGACGCCTTTGTACAGAAAATACGCGCCCAACACGGTCAGCAGAAACACGGGCATGCGCGCGGCCCACTCCGGCTGCGGGAAGCGTCCTTCGGCGACGCTGGCCAGCATCTGATCCGGCATGTAGCGCACGCCGAGCAGCGAAAACGCCAGTGCCTGCATCCAGAAGTCGAGCACCGGCTTCGACCAGAACCAGCCGTCTTGCGCCCACCACAGCGAGATCCAATCGTCGCGCGCGAGCATTTCGCGCGCCACCTCGCCATAGTGCGTCTCCCAGGGATCGCTCAGCGAAAAGCTGCCGAGCATGGGCAGGTAGAGCAGCGCGTTCAGTACGAGCAGCCAGAAGCCATGGCGGCGCAGCAGATTGCGCTCAGCGCCGAGCTCGTCGAGGCGGTAAGAGCCCAGGCTCTGTGCGACCCGAAAGCCGGCCACCACCACCCACAGGAACGAAGCCGGTACCAGCACGGCAGCGCTCAGAATCGGCTTCGGCAGCGCGCCGGCGACGGCGAGTCGCAGCGCCACGACGTGAACCACGCCGGCGGCGATCAGCTCCACGAAGCGAGTCAGGGTGGCCGTGGTTTCCACGCGCGTGACCGCGGTGTTCGGCCGTTCGTCGAAGGTGCCGAAGAGATCCAGCGCTCCGCACGTGGAGATGGCGCAGCCCAAGCAGCCGAGCGGCACGCTGAAACCGAAGCGTCGGTCCGCCGCCATGATGCAAAACGGAATCACGGCGCCCGCGAGCAGCAGCAGCGTACCGCGCACGAGGTGCAGTGGTGTCTGCGGGGCCGGCTTCGCGGCCTCGTCCGTGGCAGCGGGAGCGGGCGCAGCCTGCGCGTGTTCCGCGCTGCCCTCGGGGAGCTGAGCGAATTCGAGCTCGGGTTTGGAGGTTCGAGCCTCCTCGACCTCGCGTTCGTCCAATGCGCCGCGCGCTGAGCCGTCCGTCATTTGAACATCGCCGGTTTAGCGGTTTCCTCTGGCCCCAAATTCGGGTCGGCAGACTCGTAGCAAACTTTGAGGGCCGCTGCCCAGAGCGAGTGGCTTCGGGTCGCCAGGGAGTGCGGCCTCTGCAGTTTTCGCCGTCCCTTTGTTGGCCCAGGGGGTGGCGGGCCTGGAACAATCGTTCGTGCTCGAACCTGGAGCAGACTCCATGCCCGTGTACGCAACCCACATTGATCGTGCCCTGCCGCCGCCGCTATGGCTGGTAAAAAACGGCGAAAACGTGAGCGGCCCGGTTCCGACCTGGCTGCTCCTGCACGGCATCTCGCATGGCCGGCTGCCAGCTGACTGCCGCGTGCGTCAGCCGGGCTGGAGCGACTGGCGCAATCTGAGCCAGATCCGCGAGGTAGGCCAATGGCGCCGCCGACTGGCGCGCGCGATCGTGCGTCCGCACGAGTTCATCGGTCCGCGCCGCTTATTGGATGGACGCATCCGGCACGCGCAGAGCGCATCGGAGGTCCTGCTGTTCACGCTGACCGCGGCCCGCGTGGCGACGAGCGCCGAGGTCGGTGCTGCCACGCGCATCAACGAGAACGGGCGCCCGCCCACGACGACGTCCGTATGCGGCGCCGCGTCGTACGAGCTCTTGGGTCTGCCAGTGGCCGCGTCGGACTTGGCGCTGGGTGCAGCGCGGGCGGGGCGTTCGTTCTGCGGCGCGCGCGCTGCGAACGCCGTACATCAGGCTAGCGCCGAGCGCCTGGGCCGCGGGGGCTTCGAGCTCGCCGGCGTGGCGATGCTGGCGCTTCACGTCGGTCCGGAGCCGTTCGCCATGATCGAGCTCGGGCGCTTCGACCATCCGTTCCGGCGCTCGGATGGGGTCAGCCTGGAGCGGCTCCGGCGAGCCGCTGTCGAACGCTTGCGCGCGCTGAATTCCTGAACGTCTACGCGGGCCCACGAACCGTGCCCGGGCTGGTCCCGAGGCGCGCCGCGAATTTTTTGGGAACTAACCGGCACGGCTCGTGTCTTTGTTAGCGAACCCGAACGCGAGCGGTTCCAGGTCACCTTTCACGATGCGCGTGAAAGCCGATCCGATCTGAGCGCTGCGTTCCGACCACAACGAGGCTCGCCATCATGGCCGACGTGTACTCAAGCCGCGCCAGCGCTCCTGCGCGCGCTACCAACCCATTCGTTCTCGATGCCCTTCCGACCCCGTTCTCGAACACCGAGCCTGCGTCCGTTCCTGCGGCGTACGTCATGGTGGCCAGCGGCCCGCGCGTGGAAAGGCAGGAATGCGAGCTCAGTGACGTTGCCAGTCTGGAGGTGGTGATCGCCTGGGGCAGCACGATCTTGCACGTGGCGCATCTCACGCCGCCGCGCGCGTTTCGTATCGGTAGTGACGAACACTCCAAGCCCGATTTCGTGATCGGCGAAGCCCAGCTCGGCGTTTCTGAGTGGCAACTCGTAGCGATCGAGAGCGGCGTGGCGCACGTGCTGGTGCCG
>DATHEN010000315.1:0-5713 GCA_035318565.1 Polyangiaceae bacterium | reverse complement strand
TTCGTCTACGAGTCGACGGGTCTCATCCTCACGAACCACCACGTCATCGAGAACGCGACGGATATCCGCGTGACACTCGAGAACCAAGAATTGAAAGCAAGCGTCGTGGGTCGCGACCCGCTCACCGACGTCGCGGTGTTGAAGGTGGAGGGCAAGCAGTTCCCGCACCTGCCGCTCGGCGATTCGGACGCCATCCGAGTCGGGGACTGGGTGGTGGCAATCGGCAATCCGTTCGGCCTGTCGCACACCGTTTCGGCCGGCATCGTCTCGGCGAAAGGCCGCACGGGCCAGGACGTTCGCGGGCTCGGTGATCCGTCCGGCTACTACAACTTCCTGCAGACCGACGCGAGCATCAACCCGGGCAACTCCGGTGGACCGCTGCTCGACATGGCCGGGCGTGTGGTTGGAATCAATACGGCGATTCGTGCGCGCGCGAACAGCATCGGCTTTGCGATCCCCATCAACATGGTCAAGGAGCTCTTGCCCGCGCTGCTCCAGGAAGGCCGCATCCGGCGCAGCGCCATCGGCATCGTGGCTTCGTCGCTGCTGGTGGAGGATATGACCCGCCTCGGACTGAGCGATCGCTCGGGTGTCCTCGTTCGCAGTGTTGCTCCCGGGGGTCCTGCGGACCGCGCAGGGCTCCAGCCAGACGACGTGATCATCGCCTTTGACGGCGAACCCATGCTGACGCCCGAAAAGCTACGCTGGGTGGCCAGCCTCGCGGGCGTGGGTCGCCCTGTGACGCTTCGCGTCATTCGGGGCAAGCGCAAGTTCGACCTCAAGCTCGGCCTCGGGGAGCTGCCCGAACAACCGGTGCAGCGCGAGGAAGAGCCCGAGGAGCCTTTCGGCTTCCCCTGAGCGATTCGTGCGAGATTTCGCGGGGGCGGCTGCGCGCGGCTCGGCGTACATTGCCAGGTGATGCCGCCCTCGGACTCCCGCACCGATCCCGCGCGAAACGCGGATCGCCAGGCGTCGGGCGTGGTGCACTCGGACCCTCGCTCCGGACCGCGAGAGGGCGCCGTGGTTTCTGACGACCCCGAGGCGAGCCCTCCGGCCCGCGTGGCGGTGAATAGCCGCCAGTCCCGGGCGTCCAACCGAAAGGCACGTCAAGACGAAGCGGAGCAAGATCGTGCTCTCATCGAGCAGGCAAAAACGGGCGACCGGACGGCTTTTCGCAGCCTGCTGGAACGTCATCAACGCCGGGCGTTCGCAATCGCGTTCAGCCTGGTGCACGACGAACAGGACGCGCGCGAAATCGTTCAGGAAGCCTTCCTGCGTGTGCATCGCGGTCTGGCCAGGTTCCAGGGTGGCTCCAGCTTCTTCACATGGCTCTATCGCATCGTGACCAATCTTTCGATCGACCTGATTCGCAAGCCCGGCCGCCAGCGCGCGGAGTGGGATGACACGCGTGAGGTCGACGAAGGCGCGGAGATTCCGCTCCTCAATCGCCTCGAAGGCAGCGATCCACTCGAGGTCGTGCGTCGCGGAGAGATCGCCGAACGGATCCAGACGGCACTCGACGCCCTGCCGCCGTATCACCGCAGCGTCATTCTGATGCGCGAGCTCGAAGGCATGAGCTACGAGGAAATGGCGCAGGTCATGGACGTGTCGAAGGGCACGATCATGAGCCGCCTGTTTCACGCGCGGCAGAAGCTCCAGCGCGCGCTCGCAGAGTGTTACGAAGAGCAGGTCGGCCGGCTCCCCCGCGAAACCTCGGAGGAGGAGCCATGAAGCAGACTGTCGCTCACGCCACGCTCATGCGCTACTTCGACGGTGAGCTGTCCCCTGAAGAAGCCGCCGCCGTCGAACGACAGTTGTCGAGCGATCCCGAGGCGCAGAAGCTCGTGCAGAACCTGGATCAACTGGGTGAGCTCGTGCGCGACGCGGCGTTTGCTCGCGCGCGAACGCACGACGACTTGATCGACTCCGTCATGGCGCGCCTCGACGCCGATTCGGCTTTGCCCGCTTCGACCGGAGCCGACGAATCCACTCGCGCACCGACGCCGTTGCGCCGCAAAGCGCTCGGCCCTCAGCGCTCTCCGGCAAAGGTCGCGGCGCTGGTCGGCGTTTCGCTCGCGCTAGCCGCAGGGGCGGCGCTGGTGCTTCGCACGAACCGTCCACCTCCGCCCGCCGAGCTGGCCGTTCGGAGTCCTGCGAGCGCGCTCGTGCCCGAACGCGCTCCAGCGGAGCCGGAGCCGGCGCAGCTCGGCTCTGCAGGGACGGAGAGCTCGGAAGGCAGCTCAGCGTCCATCGAAACCGTGCACTTCGGCAGTACCGCTGGCACCATCTTTCCGGGCAATGACGAGGACGGCGAAGAAACGACACCGGTAGTCTGGGTCATGGACGAACCGGGGCCGAGTCCGGGTAGGATGGAGCCACTATGAGGCGCTCTTGGTGGCGCGTGGCGGTGGCCGCGCTTGGAATGTTGCCCTGCGTAGCCGTTGCCCAGCCCAATGCTCGGGGCGAGTTACCCGCGGCGCGGCGGCTCGACGCCGGCGATGCCGGTCACAAGGTGAGTGACCCCGCGCGCGAAGTCGCCGCCGAAGTGCTGATACTCCACGCCACCAACTCGAAAAAGGGCGTCGACGAGCGGATCGGCAGGATGCCCGAGCTCAAGAAGCCGCCGTTCTCTGCCTATGACAGCTACGAGCTCCTTTCGAAGAACCGGCTGCCCTTGAAGAAGGAGCCGCAGACGCTCAAGTTGCCGAACGGCCGCGTGCTGCAGACCAAGCTGCTCGACGTACTGCCCAAGGATTACCTGCGCATCTCGGCGAGCATCAATCAGCCGGGCGGCAAGGACTTCCTGCCGCTGCTCGAGGTCAAGGCCAAGGTCGGCCAAGCGTTCATCGTGGCCGGACAAAGCTACAAGAACGGCATCCTCGTGCTCGTCATCCGCGTCGTGAAGTAGCGATCACACTAGTGCCTCGAGTCCATCGAAGCGATGGAAATTTCGAGGCCCCCGACGGGGCGAGGGGCCCCGAAATTTCCTCGCCAGGGATTCGCTTGACTCGAGCACGGACGGTCGTGACGTACCTCGATTCAAGTGAATCGAGGTACTAGGCGAGCGGCAGACACAGGCGAAACGTGCTGCCCTGGCCGAGCGCGCTGGATACTTGTATCGAGCCGCCGTGTGCTTGCAGGACATCCTGCACGATAGAGAGCCCGAGCCCCGTGCCCCTGCCGTCCGGCTTCGTGCTGAAGAACGGCTCGAAAATCTGCTCCAGCGCTGACGGATCGATGCCGGCGCCCTGATCGACCACTTCCACCACCACGCGTTCGGTCTGCGCGTCACCTGCAGCCGCGATACACAGAGTGCCGCCGCGGCCGTGCATGGCGTGCGCCGCGTTGGTGAATAAATTGACGAACACTTGCGTGAGCTGATCGAACACGCCGCGCACGGCAGGCAGCTCCGCGGGTAGGCGCAGGTCGATCCGCACTTGGTTCTCGACGAACTCGTGCTCGCAGAAGATAAGCGCCTTTTCGATCACGTCGCGCAGACCCACGGCGCAGGGCTCGTGCCGAGCCGGGCGCGCGTACAAGACCAGGGCCCTCGAGAATTTCAGGATTCGCTCGGCGGCTTCCGCGATGCGTTGAATGCGCTCACGGTCTTCGAGCGTGGGCGCTCCGGCGCTCAAGCGCGCGAGCAAATGCTCGCTGTAGTTCACGATGGATGTCAGTGGATTGTTGAGCTCGTGCACGACGCCCGCGACCAGCTGCCCCAACGAAGCGAGCTTTTCTGCCTGGATGAACTTCGCTTGCAGGCGCCGCAGCTCGAGCGCCGCGAGCTCGGCCTGCTCGAAGCTTCGCGCCCGCACTATGCCCGTGCCGACGACCTGGGCGGCGTGGTTCAGCCACGCGCTCTCGAAGCTCGGCTCGGCGAACAGGTTGACCTCGCTGCCGGCGATGTGCAGCGTTGCTCCCGCGTCGGTGAGCGGGATGATCCGCTCGTGGGGCAGGCCCGGAAACAGCCGCGCGTCGCCGGTGCTGGCTTCGACCGCGAGCGCGCTCGGCAACCGCACGCTGATGCGGGGCTGTGCGGCGTTCGGTTTCTGCACCACCGCCCCCAGCGCGCAATCCGGCAGCATGCGCGACAGCCGATCGAGGCACAGATTCGTGACTTGGTCTTCGCCGACGTCGATGGGAAGATCGAGCGCGAGCTGCAAGAGCTCGGCCTGCAAGTGCGCGTTGGCTTCCACCCGCGCGTGCTGCCCGGACGGCACCGGCTCGGATTGCAAGCTCAGCGTCTTGCCGCGTGCAGCTCGTTTTTTGAGCTCGCGTCTCATCGCCGTACGTCCTTGCCGGGCGCTTCGACCTCACTGGCCTTCTCGAGATCCAAGATTTTGGCGCCGCCCACGTAGCTCTTGGTCTCGTACTTGGTAATCTTGCCGATCTTGCGCACGATTTCTGCCATGCGCTCCGATTCACCGAGGATCACCGTGGTGGCGTTGTAAAGCTGCTTGTTGGCCTGCAAGTTACGCCGCAGGAGCTCAGCATAACCGATGACGCTGGTGAGCGGCTGGTTGAGCTCGTGCGCGGCCGCCCCCGCCAGCTCGGCGACGATGGCTTGCTTCTCGCGATTGCGCAGCTCCTCCTGGGCATTCAACAGCCGCGCTTCCATGCGCAGCTTGTCGCGAATGTCCGTGAAGATGCCGACCGAGCCCACGGGCTTGCCGTTCTCGATGATCAGCGCGGCGGACAAGGTGACGGCGATGACTTCGCCGGTCGCGCTCACCATGTCGACTCGGTAGTCCTCGAGGCGGCCGGGCCCGTTGACGTTCGGGTCGCGGACCTTGCGCATCACCTCGCGAGCACCGCTGCCGGGATAGAGCTTCTCGACCGACATGCTGCCGATGACGTCGCTCGGCTGATAGCCGAAGATACGCGCCGCGGCGCGGTTGAAGAGCAGCACCTTGCCGCGCATGTCGGCGGACACGATGGCGTCCACCGAGCTTTCGATCACGCGTTCGAGAAACTCCTTGGTGTTCTGCAGCTCGATGGCCGTCTTGCGCTCGACCGTCACGTCGCGAAACGTGAAAAGGACCGCGTTGTCCTCGTGCAGGACCGAGCTGAAGCTCACGCTGATCGTGATGAGTTGACCGTCCTTGGTGTTGAGCGAGATGTCCACGCCGCGCGGATAGATGCCCTCGCGGAAGCCGCGCAGCAGGCGCTCGGAGCGTTCGTGCTCTCCGGGACCGATCAGGTTCTCGAACTCCAGGTCCACGAGCTCCGACTCGCTGAAGCCGGTGATTTCGCGCGCACGCGGGTTCGCGAACAAGACGCGGCCGGTGCCGTCGATCACCACCATGCCGTCGGCGGCGCTCTCGAAGAAATCCGCGTAGCGCTGAAATAGCTGCACCCGGCGCTCGGCTTCGACGCGGGCGAACGTGCTTTGCTGCGTTTCGTCACGCAGAGATTGCAGAATGCGCGCGTTGCGCAGCGCGATCGCCGTGGCGTTCGCGACGGTGTGCACGAGGGCCATTTCGTGATCGGCGAAGGCGGCCTTGCGACGCGAGCGCAGGAACACCACACCCATCGGCCCGTGCTCGTGCAAGATGGGCATGAGCGCCAGTGAGCTGAAGCCCATGGGCGGCTCGCTCTGCCGCAGCACCTCGAACAAGGGATGTCGCGCCGCGTCCCGGATGACGAGCGCGCGCCCCGTGGACAACACCTCGCGAATCTCCGGATACTTGGCGAGGTCGATGGGTAGATCCCG
>DATHEN010000314.1:0-3691 GCA_035318565.1 Polyangiaceae bacterium | reverse complement strand
CTCTCGGCGAGCCAGAAGGCCGAGCTGGGGCGCATCAATCAGGAGCTGGCGGTGCTGTTTTCCGACTTCGGCAACAAGGTGCTGGCGGACGAAGACACCTGGATCGTGCTCGATAAACCGGCGGACCTGGCGGGATTACCGGCATCCCTGCGCGCCTCGTACAAAGCTGCGGCCGACGAACGGAAGCTGCCCGGCAAGTGGGCCGTGGTCAACACGCGCTCGAGCGTCGATCCCTTTCTCACTACGTCCCTGCGCCGTGATTTGCGGGAAAAGGTCTGGAAGGCTTTCAAGAACCGCGGTGACAACGGTGGCAAGAACGACACCAACTCCACGATTGCTCGAATCGTGGCGCTACGTGCCGGACGTGCGGCGCTGATCGGATATCCCTCGCACGCGCATTGGCGCATGTTCGACACCATGGCGCGCGATCCCCAAAAGGCCGAAGCGCTCATGATGCGCGTATGGCCGGCGGCCGTGGCGCGCGTGCGCGAAGAAGTCGCCGACATGCAGAAGCTGGCGCAGCAAGAAGGCAACGCGCAGCCGATCGAGCCCTGGGACTATCTGTTTTACGCGGAGAAGGTGCGGAAGGCGAAATACGCACTCGACCAGGACGCGCTCAAACCCTACTTCGAGCTGAACAACATGATCTCGGCGGCCTTCTGGATGGCCGATCAACTGTACGGGCTCGCCTTCGAAGAGGTGACCGGCAAGGTGCCCGTGTTCCACCCCGACGTGCGCGTCTGGGAGGTGACGGACAAAGTCACTCGGCAATTTCGCGGGCTTTTTTTCGGAGACTACTTCGCTCGCGCGGCCAAACGCTCGGGGGCGTGGGCGTCGGGTTATCAGGATCGGGAGTCGTTCACCGGCGTGATCAAGACGCCGATCACTTCGAACAACAACAACTTCGTCAAGAGCGGGGCCGGCGAGCCGGTGCTCATCTCGCTCGATGACGCGCAGACGCTGTTTCACGAGTTCGGTCACGCGCTGCACTCCCTGCTCTCGGAAGTGAACTTTCCGGGACTTAGCAACACGCCGCGCGACTTCGTGGAGTATCCCTCGCAGGTGCACGAGATGTGGGTTTTGACTCGACCCGTGCTCGATCGTTTTGGCTTGCACTACAAGACCAAGAAGCCGATGCCCCAGGCGCTGATCGACAAGGTGGAGGCGTCGAAGCGCTTCAATCAGGGGTATACGACCGTGGAGTATCTGTCTGCCGCCATCCTGGACATGAAGCTGCACACCATGAAGCCCGAAAAGTTCGATCCCGACGCGTTCGAACGGGAGACGTTGACCCGCATGGGCGCGCCGCGCGAAGTGGCCATGCGTCACCGGTTGCCGCAGTTCAACCACCTGTTCACGAGCGACTCGTACTCCGCCGGGTATTACAGCTATCTGTGGTCGGAGGTCATGGACGCGGACACGCGCGAGGCGTTCACGGAAGCCGGCGACGTGTTCGACAAGTCCACGGCCGAAAAGCTGCGCGCGTACATCCTGGCTCCTGGCAACACCACCGACCGCACGCAGGCCTACCGGCAGTTCCGCGGTCGGGATCCGGACGTGCGTGCGCTCTTGAAGAAACGCGGTTTTCCAGCATCGGACTGAGAGCCGCTCTTCCACGGTCGACGCGCGCGGCCCACCTCGCTAGATCCCGGGCCCGATGGACAGCGGGGCCAGCTCTTTCGTCTCCTCTCCGGCAGCCAAGCCGTTGCTGCGTGGCGTATCCCATCGTGTCGCGTTTTTCGTCGCGCTGATCGCCGGCGGCGTGCTGGTGGTGCGCGCGCGTCCCGGTACGGCCACGGCCGCCGCATTGGCGTTCGCTGCGAGCCTCGTGTTCTTGTTCGGAGTCAGCGCGCTGTACCACGGCATCGACTGGTCGCCGGAGGGCCGGCAGCGCATGCGCCGCCTCGACCATGCCGGCATTTTCGTGCTGATTGCCGGCGGCTACACGCCGCTTTTCAGTCTCGTGCCATCCTCGCAGGGGGGCCACGGGGCGCTGGTTGCCATCTGGATCGGCGCGGCGATCGGGGTGGTGAAGTCATTGTGCTGGGCGCACGCGCCCAAGTGGCTGACCGCGCTGGTTTGCGTGGTGCTCGGTTGGACGGCGCTCGGGCAAGTGGTCGATCGCGCGCCTGTGGTGGGAACCCTCTCGATCGGCCTGTTGATCGCCAGCGGCGCCATCTACAGCCTGGGCGCGCTGGTGTACGCGTTCAAGCGGCCCGATCCGTTCCCGCGCGTGTTCGGCTACCACGAGGTGTTTCATCTGATCGTGATCATTGCGAGCGTTTGCCTGTTTGCGCACGTGGTCACGGTGCTGCGCCTGGGTGCCATCTGAAGCGAGCTCGCTCGGGCAGCTCCCTGAGCGAGCGTCACTCGGGGACGTCGATCACCCGATCGCACGTGAAGTTGACGGCTAGCTCGGCGGCGGCATCCGCTTGCACGCTGGTGCACGTGGAGGCACACAGCTCGATCTGCGCCGGCGTCGCCGGATTGTCGTAGCGCCAGGACATCGTGCCCGTGCACGCCTGATCGTAGGTCAAGGCCGAGGGCGCGGCGCCGCCGCTCTTGTATTCCACGCGTACCTTCTCTTTGTCGAAGGTCCTGCCGTCCGGAGGCGCCGGAATGTCCAGGGAGCAGGAGATCGAGCGCCCGCGAATGCTGTTGATGGCGGCGCTGAAATCCGCGGTCGTTTCGCTGGGCGTGCCCGTGTCGATGATGAACGCATCCTGGCTGCCGCCCGCTTCCGCGATGTCTCCGAGGTCGGTGAGCGTTCGCGGAGCGCCCTCGATGTCCGGGTTCAGCACACCGATCACGTAAGTTGGAATGCCGTCCTGCTCCGCGGCGCGCACGTCGGTGACGACGTTCGCGATCGAGTTCGTGCTGCCGCAGCCCTGCGGGTAGCCGTCCGTCACGAGCACGAGGGCGTAGCGTCCAGGCTTCTGTGTACGCTGCGCTTCGATGTACGCGATCGTGCCGCGCACTACGTAGAGCGTGGGGGTGCCGCCGCGCCAGGCCGTCTTGGTTTCAGTATCCACGACGCCGATCGCCGTGCGAAATGCGGGCGAGGGCAGGGCCGTCATGGGAACTTCCGGCGTTTGATACGTGGAGGCGGTGCACTCGACGGCGTCGGTCTTGTCGGGGAAAAAGCGCAATGACGCCGAGATGCCTTTCGAAGCCTGGGCTTCGAAAAACTGCTGCGTCGCAGCGACCACCGGCTTCCACTTGAGCTCGGGGTCGTGCCAGGCGTAGTCGAGCTGACCCATGCTGCCGGATACGTCGAACGCGAAGGCGAGGAACACCGGTGCCAGGTCGGCCTTCGCGTTCACCGTGGCGCAGGAGCCGCCTCCGCCGTCCGGGGATCCGCCGCGACCGCCGCCCTGAATGGACCCACCGCTGCCGCCCGCGAGACTGCCGGCGCTCCCTGCCGAGCCGCCATTTCCGCCCCGGCCTCCGCCTTCCTGGAATTCGCTGTTCTTGTCACTGCCGCATGCGACTGCGATAGCCAGAGCTGCAAAGCAAAGCGGCGCCACCTTGGCGGTTCTGATCTTCATCAGAGCCGATTATGACGCATGTACGGAGCAACGGCAGTGTAGGTGCTTACCGCACTGCCTTTCGAAGCGTACGTCCAGGTGCGAGGCAGGAGTGTCTTGAGAAAGCAGCGCCGGGTTTTGATCGCCGCCGCAGGCGTGCTGCT
>DATHEN010000313.1:0-3562 GCA_035318565.1 Polyangiaceae bacterium | reverse complement strand
GTGGCCGCCGCGGAGCAGCGCGCCAAGGACTTCATGAGTCTGCTCTAGGAGCCCGGCTCAGCTTTTTTGCGACAGGCCCTTCAGGCGTTCGATCTCTTTGAGCAGAGCGATCGGGCTGAACGGCTTCGTGTAGTAAGCGGTGGCTCCCGCGTCGCTCGCGCGGGATCGGGACTCTGCGTCGTCGAGCGCACTGATGATCACCACGGGCACCTTGCTCGTTCCCGGATCCGCGCGCAGCCGGCGGCACACTTCGAAGCCGTCGAATTGCCCGGGAAGCATCAGGTCGAGCAGCACTAGATCGGGCGGATCCGTGCTGGCCAGATCGATGGCCTTCGCGCCCGAAGCCACCGCGGTGACCTGGTAGCCGCGTGCCTGGACCAATGCTTCGATCATCCGCCGAATGGAATCCTGATCCTCGACGACCAGAATACGCATGGATCCGCCAGTCATTCTTGTCCCGCTCCGAACGCTTGAGGTCGAAGCATAGCCCGTGTGATGGTCTTTCCGCTCGTGCTCTCCTCCAGAGCGAGCCCGCTGCCCAGGCACGCGGACGCCGCTTCGGCGATGAGCAGCGAAAGATCGGCAGGCCGGCCGAAGCTCGACGGATTCACGCGTTGTCGGAGCAGATCGGCTCGCGCCGCTTCCGGGATCGCGGGACCGCCGTCTTCCGTCGACACTTCCACGCTTCCTTCGGCTCGCGCCAGGCGCAGGCAGACCGTGCCTTCGCGGGGCGTCGCCAGGATGGCGTGATCGAGCAGTGCGCGCAGCAGCAGCGCGACCACGCTACGCTGACCCTCGAACTCGAGGTTTTCCGGCAGATCCGCCTGCACCTGAACGCCTTGGCGCGCAGCGCGCGCCTGCGCAAGCGCGGCTTCTTCACGCGCGAGCGCCGCCAGATCGAAGCGCCGGGCAGCTTCGTTGACTGGACATTCCGCGACGCGATTGAGCTCGCCCAGGAGCTCGTGGCCGCTCGTGGTCCGCCGCAGCAGATTGCGCGTGAGTTGAGCCTGTTCACCCAGCGCTTCCGTGGCCAAACCGGCGTCGGTGCGCGCGGCATCGAGCCAACCGCGCATGGGACGGAGCAGTGCACTGGCGACGCTCTTGAGAATTTCGAAGCGCTGCACGCTGATGGGTGCGTCGGCCGGCGGCGCTTCGCTGACCGGCTGCTCGCGGGCGAACACGGCGGCGAGCTCCCGCGCGTACGCTTCGCCGAGTTGCTGCGCTTGCACGAGCTCCTTGCGAAGCTCGTGGACTTCTTCGCCCGAGCCATCGGCAGGCAGAACGATCGTCTGTGTTCCCCCTTCGAGCTCGAGGCGGCCACCATGCCGGAGAGTCATGCGGCTCAGCCAGCGCCGCTCGAGCTCGGCCGTGGCCGAGGCGTCCGGGCCGAGCTCGACGCTGATCTTGACCCAGTCTTCCTCACGCCGGATGCGCACTTCGGGTGAGGCAGAAGGCGCTGCGTCCGAGGGGTTGCTGTTCGTCTGGTTCACCAGCACGTGCAGCATGCGCCGAAGCTCGTTCTCCTCGCCCGAAACCTCGGTGCCATCACCGGGCTTCATGGCGATGCGCGCGCTCGGTGCGACCTGATAGAGCAGCGCCGCGAGATCGATGCGGCCTCGCCGTGGCGCGCCGCGGCCACCGGCTTGCAGCTCGCTCAAGCGGCCGATCGCGTCGTCGAGCGCGTCGAGCGTGGTCTCCACGCGCGGCGGGTTGTCGCGAAGCTCGGGCTGCTTCAGCTGAATGACGCCTTCGCGCAATGCCCGCGCCGCGCCCCGTGCCTCTTGGGCCAACAGCCAGCTCAGCTCCTGCCGGGTCAGGCGGTCGTTAGACACGATAAGCGCATCATGCCACGAAGCGGCAGGCGTAGCCATCGGAGTAAATGCGGCAAGTTCCAGCATTTGCGGCGGTTTCTGGCGCCGCGGGGCGCCGGCTCCGACCCGGCCACCCAGCGCGCAGTCTCGCCGCCATGCCGGCTTCGGGCAGACAGCCCGAAACGGCAGCCAAATGCTTATCCCGAGCCGGATGTCGGTAGTAGAAAGCAGGGGCGATGCTGGTACGCATTGGCGTCGTCACGCTGAATACCTATCGGGAAGCCGTGCGGGCTCGAATCCTGCACGGCTTGTTCGCGCTCGCCCTGGGTACGGCGGGGTACGCGCTCGTGGTGGGCGCCTTTGCGCTGCGCGATAGCACGCGCGTCGTGAGCGATCTGGGGTCCGCCTCGATTTCCCTGTACGCGATCGTGGTCGCGGTGGTGCTGGGGGCGACTTCGCTCTACCGAGAGCTCGAGCTCAAGACGATCTTCCCGATTCTGGCGCGTCCGCTCCGGCGCGCCGAATACTTGATCGGTAAGTACGTGGGCACCGTGCTCACGCTGGCCGTGTTCATCGCCGCGAATTCGGGGGCGCTCTTGCTCGCGTTGGCACAGCTGGCCGGGCAGGAGACGTTGCGTGTCGTCGCGGTCGCCGTGGGCACCACCGCCCTGGCGGGAATCTTCGCTTGGCGCTTGCCACGCTGGCGGACCTACGTACCCATCCCGTGGTCGCTCTTGCTCTTGGCGCTCGGCTACTGGGTCGCTCGCGAAGCTCCCGACGATCGGCAGGTGGTGTTAGGGGCTGCGCTCTTGACGCTCTGTGAAGTGAGCATCGTGGCTGCTCTGGCCACGGTGTTCGCGGCGTTCTCGTCGCCGTTTCTGACCGCCGTCTTCACGTTCGGTTTTTTTGCGCTAGGCCGCTCTGCGGACACGCTGGCACAGCTGCCGGAGCGCGTATTCGGTGCTTGGATTCACGACGCGGGCGTCGCTCTGAGCAAGGTGCTCCCGAATCTGATGGTGTACGTCCCGCCACGGCCGCTGCTCACGGGGGAGGCGGCCAACGTCGATTTTCGTCAGTACCTGCTGCTCGCCGCCGCGCAGTCGCTCGGCTGGGCCGTGCTGCTCCTCGGACTCGCGAGCATGATCTTCCGCCGGCGTGATTTCCTATGAAAAATTGGCTGCGAGGTTTTGCACTGGTCGCTCTGGGTTTCGTGCTGCTCGTGGCGCTGGCCACGGCCCGCGTTCTGGTCTCGGGTGAGGCAGAAATCGCCAAGAGTGATCGCGCTTTCAATGAAGGCGATCTGCATGCCGCCACGCTGCACGCCCGTCGCGCCGCTACGCTGTACGCGCCGGGCGCGCCGCACGTGCGGGCCGCGTACGAACGCCTGGCCGCGATCGCCGTGGGAGCCGAAGCGACGGGTCAACGCGGGGTGGCGCAAAATGCCTGGCGCGCGGCACGAGGCGCTGCGCTCGAGACCCGGCACGTGCGCACTCCGCACGCAGCCGAGCTCGAGCGTGCCAACAAGAATCTGGCCCGCCTTCAGGCCCACGCCAGTGTCGCCGAGCGCCCCGACAACGCTCGGGATGTTCGCGGTCGCTACGCGCGCGCGCTCGCAAAGCTCGAACAGGGCCCTCTACCGCGTACGGGTTGGATCGTGGTATTGCTACTGGGATTCGCGCTGTGCGTAGCGGGGCTCGGCTGGCTCGCGCTGCGCGGATTGACTCGCGAGGGAAGCTTCGTGTTCGGGGGCG
>DATHEN010000312.1:0-4794 GCA_035318565.1 Polyangiaceae bacterium | reverse complement strand
TGGATCGGCGGCGACCGCGACGGCAACCCCTTCGTCAATCGTCAGGTCCTGGAGCACGCGCTGCGCGCTCAATCGCGGCTGATCTTCGAGCACTACCTGGAGCAAGTACACGCTCTGGGCGCAGAGCTGCCGCTGTCGCTCGTCAACGTGCGCGTCTCTCCCGAGCTTACCGCGCTCGCGGAGCGCTCGCCCGATCAGTCCCAGCAACGTCTCGACGAGCCGTATCGGCGCGCGCTGATCGGCGTGTACGCGAGGTTGGCATGTACTACCGAGCGCCTGAACGGCAGTCGGGCGCCGCGGCAACCGGCAGGCAAGGCCGATCCCTACGAGCACGCCGAGGCCTTTCGAGAGGATCTGTGCACGCTGCGCGATTCGCTGCTCGCGAACGGCGGCGCGCCGATCGCGGGGGGCCGCCTGCGCGCGCTGCTTCACGCCGTGGCCGCCTTCGGATTTCACCTGGCCCCGATCGATCTGCGACAGAACTCGGAGGTGCACGAACGGGTCGTCGCCGAGATCTTGCTCCGTGCCGGGACGGAGCACGCCTACCTCGACCTGCCGGAAGACGAGCGCGTGGCGCTGCTCGCACGTGAGCTCGGGACATCGCGGCCCCTCGTGTCACCTTTCGTCGCGTACTCCGAAGAGACCGCCAAGGAGCTCGGCATCTTTCGCGCCGCGCGCGAATTGAAGGCTCAGTATGGCCGCGACGGGCTGCCGAACTACATCATCTCGAAGACTTCGAGCCTGTCGGACCTGCTCGAGGTGCTGCTGCTCTTCCGTGAAACCGGCCTGCTCGCGGTGAACCAGCCCGCGAGCGTTTCTCTGCGCGTGATCCCGCTGTTCGAGACGATCGACGACCTGCAGCGCTCGAGCGAGATCCTGGAGGCGTTCCTCACGCACCCCGCGATTCTCGAGCTCGTGAACAGCGCCTGGGGCGGCAGTGTCGAGGTCATGCTCGGCTACTCGGACAGCAACAAGGACGGCGGCTTTCTCACCTCGAGCTGGGAGCTCTATCAAGCCGAGGCCCGCCTGGCGGAGACCTGTGCGCGTCACGGAGTCTGCCTGCGTCTGTTCCACGGCCGCGGCGGCTCCGTCGGACGTGGGGGCGGGCCAACGTATCAAGCCGTGTTGGCGCAGCCGGCGGGCAGCGTGAGCGGACAGATTCGCATCACGGAGCAAGGCGAGGTGATCGCCAGCAAGTACGCAAACCGGGACGTCGGCAGGCGCAATCTGGAAACGCTCGTCGCGGCAACGCTGCAGGCCACGCTGCTCGACACGGAAGCCGCGAGCGAGGCGGCGACGTTTCGCGACGTCATGGACGTGCTCGCGAAGGACGCGTTCGCGGCGTACCGCTCGCTGGTTTACGAAACGGACGGTTTTCACGAGTACTTCATCGCCACGACTCCGATCGCTGAGATCGCACAGCTCAAGATCGGCAGCCGCCCAGCGTCGCGTTCCAATCTGCGTCGCATTCAGGATCTGCGCGCAATCCCCTGGGTGTTCAGCTGGGCGCAGAGCCGGGTGCTGTTGCCGGGGTGGTACGGCTTCGGCAGCGCCGTTGCGGCGTGGTGCGAGCGGGGTGCCGAAGGCGAGCGAGGCCTGGAGACACTGCAGCGCATGCATGGCAGCTGGCCGTTCTTTCAAACGCTGATCGGTAACCTCGAGATGGTTCTGTCCAAGATCGACATGGGCATCGCGCATCGCTACGCCGAGCTCGATGCGGACGCCGCGCGTAGAGAGGCAATTTTCGGCTGCATTCGCCGCGAGTGGCGGCGCACCCGCGACGCCGTGCTGCGGATCACCGCTCAGACCGAGCCCCTGGAGCGCAATCCGACGCTCGCCCGGTCCATCAAGAACCGGCTACCGTACATCGACCCGCTGAACCACTTGCAAGTCGAGCTCTTGAAGCGCTATCGCGGCGCGACGCACGACTCGAACGCCGACTTGGAGCGCATCCAGCGCGGTATCCACCTGACGATCAACGGAGTCGCGGCCGGGCTTCGTAACAGCGGTTGACACAACCCCCCCCCGGCGGGCGCCTCGAGACAGCGTGCTTTCACAATTCGATTCGAACTGAAATCGCTGACTCTGGCGCCGTGGCGGGCGGGCCGTGGAGCGTCGGCGCCGGAAGGCTGTTAGACTCGCGAAAGATGGTGGCGTTTTTGCGTCCGCGAGCAGCGCGGCAGTTGGCTTCGCGCTGGGCAAAACTGGGCACGACCGTGGTTGCGACGCTGCTCGTCGCCGGCTGCAGCGACCCCGAGCCCAGTGAAGGCGAAGGCAGCCTGGACGGCGTGCTGCGCGTGAATCAGCTGCAAGCCAAGGCCACGCACAACAGCTATCACATTGCGCCGGCAGACCCGAACCTCGGCGCCTGGCAATACACGCACGCTCCCATGGATGAGCAGCTCGGCGCGCAGGGCGTGCGCGCATTCGAGCTCGATACGCAATACAACGCCACGGACGATCGCTTCGAGTGCGTTCACTTGCCCGGTCTAGACGAGGGAACGCGCTGCCGCGTGTTCACGGATTGTCTGGTGGCCATGAAATCCTGGTCCGATCAGAACCCGCGGCATCATCTGTTGTTTTTGCAGATCGAACCCAAGGATGTACCTCCGGCAGACGATCCGGAGCCCTATTTCGCGCGGCTCGAGCAAGAAATTCTGAGCGTGTGGCCGCGCACGAGCATCGTCACTCCCGACGACGTGCGCGGACCAGCCGCTACCCTGCGCGAAGCGGTGGTCTCCACGGGTTGGCCCACGCTCGGCGCAACGCGCGGCAAGCTCTTGCTGTTCGTCGACAACTCCTCCGAGTTTCGAGCCGCATACACACGCGGTGGTAGCGACTTGAACGGACGGCTGATGTTCATCGACTCGGACGTCGATTCCCCGTTCGCCGGCGTCTTGATCCTGAATGATCCCGGCGCGGAGGTGAGCGACGCCGTCAACCTCGGCTTCGTAGTGCGCACCCGCGCCGACGCCGACGTCCGGGAGCCGCTCGCTGGTGAAACGAGCCGGCGCGACGCAGCGCTCGCCAGCGGCGCTCAGATCGTCAGCACGGATTTTCCCGTCCCCACTGCGAACATCGACTATTCCGTGGAGATCCCCGGCGGAACGCCCTCGCGCTGCAATCCCCTGGTCGCGCCGCCGGCGTGCCGTTCGAAGCACATCGAGAACCCGAGCAGGCTTGGCTCGCTAGAGACTCACTGAAGCAGTGCGTAGATGCTGCTGAAGTCGTCGGTCCACGCGACGGGCGGACGATCCTGGGGCTGCCAGTCACCGATGTGAAGCGACACGTTCTCGTGCTCGATGAACGATCGATTCGAGGTCACCGCAACCCAATCGCTGGCGCTGAGTCCCTGCTCGTCAGCGTCCTGTGTGTGGATGGGATACGCCTGTTTGCCCAGGTCGGCAGCGAGCTTTCGCACGACGGGAGCGAGATCGATGTACCGATTCGAAATGTGAACCGCCAAGATGCCGTCCGGCTTCAGGTGCCGCCAGTAGATCCGAAAGCATTCGCGGGTCAAAAGGTGCATCGGGATGGCGTCGCTCGAGAAAGCGTCGATGGCGAGCACATCGAAGCCCTGCGCTCGTGCTTGCGCGAGCTGCCGTTCCATGACGATACGCGCGTCACCGAGTGACACTTTGACTTGCGCGCCTCTCGAGCGAGCGTCAGCGAGGAAGCTGAAGTACTTTTCGGCCAGCGCCGCTACATCGGGGTTGATCTCGTAGTAGTGCAGGAAGTCACCCGCGGAGGCATAAACCGCGGTGGTTCCCGTTCCGAGCCCGACCATCCCGAGACGCAAGCCGCGAGCCGATGCACGGCGTGGATGGAACTTCGCTCCGAGGCCAAATGCGGTGTCGGGCCCGTAGTATGTGGTGGGCCAGCTGCGCCGCTCCACGGCCCGAAACTGCGATCCGTGCATGATTTCCCCGTGCATCAACGTGAGCGCGTAGAGCTCCTCGTCCTGGGGGTCGTGCTCCACGACACGTAGAGAGCCGTAGAAGTTACGCTTCATGTGGACCACGCCCAGCATGAGCTCGTCCATCCGTTGCGACAATTGGCGGCCGATCAGCAGCGTGCCGATCAGTGCGCCCGCCGCGAAGAGCCACGGCTTGCACCAGTTCCAGGACCAGCGTCGAGCGCGCGTGTGAATCGCGTCCCGCACGCTCGAAATTGCGAACAACACGCCCACGCTCACCAAACACAGCGGGAACTCCCAATATCCGTCGAATACTGCCGGAGCCAGCAGAGCCACGAAGCCACCGCCAAGCACGCCCCCGGCTGCCACGAGTAAATAGAAGAGCGTCAGGAATCGGGGATGCGGCTTGAGACGAGCCATCTCGCCGTGACACACCACACACGCGGCGAAGAGCGCCGCAGCATAGCCCGCGACCTGGAGCGTCAAAGCGGAGATCTGGAGCTCGAGCCAGCCGACGCCGCGCACTGGGCCCTGCTGCGCGAGCCAGGCGCCAATGCGCGACTCCCGCAGCACGAAGGGGCTCATCTCCACGTTACGGCGCACTACGGTTACCGCTCCCCAGAACGTCAGGGCCAAGAGGACGCTGAACCAGCCCCGCTGATACCAGCGCGGATGGTCAAAACAGATGACGAAGCTCAGCAGGTAGAGACAGAGTGGCAAGATCAGCAAGAACGGTAGGGCAGCGATGTCCTGACAGAGCTGGTTCGTCGTGGCGAGCAGCAGCGCCGATGCGCACGCAGCCAGCGCCAGCGTCAGCGCGCAATCGAAGAACGACGGGCGAGAGGCGTGCTCGGGAGTCTCGTTGGTCGATTCGGTGC
>DATHEN010000311.1:0-7710 GCA_035318565.1 Polyangiaceae bacterium | reverse complement strand
TGATCGTCTCGACCAATCGCCCGCTTGTTTGAACGTGGTCGACTTCAAAGACGCCGTGCGCGCCCGCCTGATGCTGTTCAACGACGTATCGCATTACCAGAATCAGCCGCGACAACCAGCCGCGAACCTGTCCAAGTGGTGGGACACGCCAGCGTCCGGCTCGTGATTTCAGGGCGTGTAATAAAATTGCTGGGTCGTGCTCGCCGTACAGGTGCTGGCTTGCACGGCGACTCCGCTCTGCCCTGACGGATCGCGCGCCTCCATGCAGTAGTCGTGTCCGTTCCTCACGCCGCCCAGATACTCGAAGTACTGGTTGGACTGGGCGTTGCACGTCCAAAATTGCGCGCGGCTTCCGGCCCCGCCGCCAAACGCGATGTCACGATCGAGGCAGCCGAATATCGTGCCGAAGCTGGCGCCGTCGTTGACGAGTCCCTGTTTGGACAGATCCCACTTCTGTGCCGCCGTGTCGTTGCAACCCCAAAGCTGCACGGCGTTGCCCTCGGCGCGACGGTTGGCGTCGTTGTCTACGCACAGGTAGGGTGCGGTTGCGGAGCGGATGGAGCCGTCGCCCGGGAGCGCAAAGCGCTGGCCGTCACTGCCGTTGCAGCTCGAGAAACCGAGGTCGGTGCCTTCGGCGATCGGTCCGGCGACGTCGAGGCACAAGAGCGGGTAATGGTCGCCGGGCACGCCGTTGATCAGGGCGCCGCCGCTGAGGCTCCACTTCTGACTGATGAGCTCGTTGGGCTCGTAGATTTCGAGCTGCGTGCCCTTTGGGGCGCCCATGGGGAAGTCGAGCGACGGTTCCTTGCGATGATCGTCGGTGCGATGCTTGAAACGACCCTCGGCATTGACGAAAAACCAACGCTGATGATCGTGCGAGTTTTCCGGAGCGTCGCCCGCGAGACAATCCCAGAGCCGCACGGGGTCACGGTTCTTGGTATTGCCGAGCACATCCAGGCAGTGTCCGTTCATGGCCCAGCTGATCGAGCCATGCCGGCGCTGGGCGCCGGGCTGCCCCGTGATCCAGCCGGCCAGATCGTCGATGCGAGTTTGAGTACCGCCAGTGCGCGTGTCGATTTCAGCCAGACAGCCACTCTGCCAGGAGCTGCTCGTGATGGCGACGAGCTCGAGCTGGCCGTTGCGCTCGCGCAGCGTGGGCCCTCCGGAGTCGCCCTTGCACGTGTTGGTTTGCGCTTCGCCGAGGATGCTCAAGCTGTCAGCGCCGACGCTCTGGATGGAGAAGGCGCCGACCTGAAGACGCTCGGGAACCCATTCCGTCTGGGTGCGACCGAAGCCGGCGACCTGCAGCCGCTCGCCCGGGGCGGGCGTGGTGGTGGCGATGGGAATGGGGTTCGCCCCGCTGGCCGCTGTGGCGAGCTTGAGCAGCACGACGTTGCGACCGGGGTAAGGCACCAACTCGACCACCTCAATCGGTTGTCCCGCTCCGCGCAGGTCGGCGTGCCCGATGCTGGCCAGAGTTTTTCGTGAGGGGGGGCCGAACGTCGCCGGCTTGCCGTCGATTTGAAAGCAGCTCGCCGCCGTCAGCACCCAGCGCGGCTGCACGAGCGCCCCGGTGCAAGCGCGCAGGCCGCCAATATCGAGCTTGGCAATGAACGAATACGCGGGTCCGGTGGCAGAGTTGCCGCCGGTGATCGCCCGAGCGGGAAGGTTGGCGGTGAGGCTCGCCAACAGAGCGAGGGTTCCGCACGAAGTCTTGACGAGTGTTCGGCTGCGTTGCATGCGTCGCTCCTCCGGTCCTGGTGAGTGCGGGCTCATGGCGTGAATGCCCGGAGCTCAACGAGATTGGCGGGGCCCTTGCCGTTCGCATCGGAGCTGCCGAAGCCGTCCATGTCGTTCGGCCCCACGCTTCTGGAGAGCAGACTTCCCCCTTGATTCACCGTGACCGAGATCGACTTGCTGCTGTAGTTGTCCAGAAAATAGAAGCGCGTCATCTGCAGGGTCAGGTAGCCGCCCTGACCGCGCACCGAGAAGCAGTACGGAATGGCGGGGTGGGGCTGGTCCGAGCTGAATGCCTTGATGGAATCGGGGAAGTCGTTGCAGTTGACCAACAGCAGGTTGCCGTCGCCTTTCAGCAGGCGAACTTTCTGCTGTTCCAAGATTGCGTCGGCACCCGGATAGCTGAAGTCCTCCTCGAGCGAGGTTTGTGAGTCGGCTGCCTGAGACGAATGCTGACTGTCGGTGGATGCAGCGTTCGTGCTGCATGCGCCGAGTACGAGCAAGACGGGGGCAAGATCCGTGAAACGCGCTTTCATGATGCAAAACTCCAATCGAGGACGAGCGAAGGTCAAATCATCGGATCGATCGCGGCGACGAACGGACACAGAGCCGGTTCGCTCGCTTGAATTGCCCTGAGCGCAAAATTGACGAGCCCAGAACCGTAGTTGTTCTTTCCGGCGAAGCGCGGGATCGGCATGCACGGAACCTTCTTCAACAGATGCGCGAGGTCTTCCGGGTAGCTGCCGTCGGGCGTGAGCGCACGCAGCGTCTCGCGCATCGACCAGAAGCGAGGGTCGTTCGGGAAAACGAGATCCACCCATGATTTGTAGGGAATCGTCACGACGTTGGATTTCGCGAGCAGGATGTGAAAATCGGGACTCGCGCCCTTGCCGCCGCCACCGCTCACTCCGACCGTGGCCGAAAAGGCGACCGTCCAGCCCGTCGTGAGCGGGCTCGGAACACCGCCGTCTGCGAGGTCCTGAGCGAGCCGGTCAACGACCTGCCACTCGCGCTGCCACGCGTTCGCCGCCGCGCCTCCGGCGGTGCGGCCGAAGTTGGCGACGTCCGCTATGAACTCGGTGTTGATTTCGAAGCAGACGCTGGCTTCGGCGCCCAGGTCCACTCCGCGCACCGGAACACTGAGACCGCCACCCGCGCAAATTTCGGGAGCGTCGCCCTGCGTGTGATCTTGATTGCTGATGATCGGGCCCGCCGAGATGCCGACGCCCTTGCTAGCCACGCCGATCGCGGTGCCCGCAACGGGATCGATGCGGTGCCCGTTGTCGGCGATGCAGATCTCTTTTTCCACTGCGAGCCCAGCCGATGCGCCGGCGGCGAGGCAATAGCCGACGCCGTTGATCTGGTTCATGTCGGAAATGCCGTTCTTGATGCCCTGCAGGAACGTGTTCACGGCCGTCTTGAAGCGCGATTTCACGCGATCGAGCGAGGCAGAGTCCGGCAGCGGCTCGTCGCTCGGCGGGGGAGGTGGGCCGGGGTTTTCCGGCGGAGGAGTAGGCGGGAGCTGTCCGTCGTGCAGCGCCTCGAGCGCGATCTTTTCCAGCGCAGACTTCAGGGCAGTGTCGAATGCCTGCTGCGCCAGCGTGGCGTCCGCTTCCGCTTCGAGCGCAGAGGTGCGCGCGTCGAGCGCCGCTGCGTAGGCGTTCTTCGCATGGCTCTGCGCGCGGCTGGCCTCTGAATCGGCCCGGCGCGCCGATGTTTCCGCGGCCTGAGCGTTACGATCGGCCGTGATTGCGGCGTCCTGTGCGATGCGTGCGGACGCGGCGGCCGCGTCGGCGGATTGTTTGGCGCTTTCGGCCGAGGCCTGCGCGCGCGCCGCATACCGGTCCGCTTCGATCGCCCAGTCGTGCGCAGCCTGTGCATGAGCGGCCGCGTCGGCCGCGGCCGCGCGCGCGATCGCCGCGGACTCGGCAGCCCGCGCCGCATCGCGCCGCGCCTGGGCTGCGTGGCCGTAGGCATCGGCGATTTGCGCTCGCACGCGCAGGACGTGAGTCGCCGCTTCGCGATCACGCTGCTCGGCTTCGAAGCGCGTGGTTTCGAGAAACACACGCAAGAGCCCGGCTGGACCGGCCAGCGCGGCTTGCGCGGCGGCCTTCACCTCCGCTCCACCGGTGCTCAGGAATTTGGCAACCTCGGCGCGATCGTCGTGCTCTCGTGCCGCGAATCGCCCGCTGCGCAAGAACTGGTGCCGGTCCTCGTTGCTGCCGCGGAGTGCAACGCGGGCCGCTTCCTTCAAGGCGGGGCCGCCGCTCACGTAAAGGTTCGCGACGGCGCCTCGATCGGCGTGTTCTTTCCCCGGGTAGTACGGGTAGCGCAAGAAGCTCCGTAAATCGCCGGCGGAGCCGGCCAGCGCTGCTTCGGCGGCGGCCGTGAGCGGCGGGTTGTCGGGCACCTTGGCGAGCGCAATGACGCGCGCGCGATCGTCGAGTAGGCCGGCGGTCACGAGGCCCGCAGTCAGAAACGCGCGCAGCTCCGTCTCCGAACCCGTCAGCGCCTCTGCTGCGGCCGTGCGCGTCCAGGGACCGGCGCTCTTCGAGAGTCGGATGAGCGCACGCCGTCCGCTCTGGAGCACGGTCTCCGCGGGCGCGTCGGGTGCGCTCGCTTCCAGGAGCAAGCGTTGAGTCTCGAGATCGCTGCGCTCGACTTCCGGCGTATCCCAGGCGATGGCTTTCGGTTGTGCTTGCTGAAATGCGAGCGCTTGCCGGGAGAGCTCCACGTTGCGCGCAGCGTGCGCCGCAAGCTCTGCCGCTTCGATGGTGCGCGCGAGCGCCTCGATTCGATCCGCGCGCGCGGCATGAGCCGCCGCTGCATCCGCTGCTCGAGCGGCGGCGGCCGCGTGCGCCGCGGCCTGATCAGCGGCGGTCGCGGCGTTGCCGGCGTGCAGCGCCGCTTCATCCGCAGCGCGCGCCGCCGCCTCCGCGTGCGCGGCCGCATCGCCCGCCGCTCGGTAGGCTTCGTCCGCCGCTGCTGCCGCCTGCGCAGCGAAATGCAACGCGTCTGCGGCCGCTCGCTGTGACTGCTGCGCCGCGAGCCGAGCGCGCCCGGCCTGACGCCTGGCTTCTTGCGCCTGCTGCTCGGAGACGCCGGCCTGCTCGCTGGCTTCGATCGCGTACTCGGCGGCGCGATCCGCGTGCGCCCCGGCGCCCCGGGCTGCTTCGGCGGCTTGGGTTGCCGCGGGCAGCGCGAAGTCCATCGCCTGCCTCAGCGCTTCTGCCGCCTGGCGCGCGGCAAGAGCCGCGTCTCGGGCGCCTTGGGCCGCGACTCGCGCGTCATCGGCCTTGGTTGCATCGCCGGCCGCCGCCGCGGCTTCGGCCCAGGCGAAGCTTGCGGCTTGCCCCGCGAGCGTTGCCGCGATGGCTGCGCGCGAGGCAGCGTCCGCAGCGGCGCGGCTCGCGGCGGCGGCGGAGCTGGCCGCGTCGATGGCGATCTCTGCAGCCTGTGCTGCGTTCGCGGCGGCCGTGGCGGCGCGTCCCGCTGCATCCGCGGCGAGCTGCGCCGAACCTGCGGCGGCCAGGGTCTCGGTCCGGGCGCGTTCCGCCGCGTCTCTCGCGAACTGCGCAGACTCGAGCGCGCGCCGCGCAGCATCCTGTGCGCCGTCCGCTTCGCGATGGGCTTCCTCCGCCGCCTCGCGCGCGAGCTCTGCCAGGTCGGAAACCGTCGCGAGCTCTCGATCGCGTGCGCGTGCGACGTGCTGCCCGCGCTCGAGAAAATCATCGAGATCGCTCGGAGCGCCGCCCAATGCCGTCTGGGCGGCCTCCTTCGTCGCTGGACCGCCGCGCTGCATCAGAGCGATGACCCGCTCGCGCTGATCGTGCACGCGTGCTCGCGCGTATCCGCGCATCAAGAACTCGACGACCCGATCGTCACTTGCCGTGAGTACGCCGCGCCCCGCCTCTTTGACGTGGAGACCGCCGAGCGTGATGAGACGCGCCACGCGGATACGCCGATCGCGCGCGTCGGCGTCTTCCGTCTCGTCGAAGAGCCACTCGCGCAGCTGCTCGGGGGTGCTCCGCAGCGCGCGCGACGCACCTTCACGCAGTGTGGGTCCGCCCGTGCTCAAAAGCTCTACGACACGCACGCGTTCGTCATGAATGCGCGCGGCCGCGTAGCCGCTCTGCAGGAACTCGTCCAACTCCGTGGCGCTGCCGAGCAAGGCTTGCTCTGCTGCCCGTGCGACCCCGGTATCTCCCATTTGCATCAGCTGCACGACCTTGCTGCGCTTGGCCATGAGCTCGGCCGGTGCGTCGAGCGGCGCGGACGGCTCCGCAACTGCGGTGTTCCCGTCCGCAACCGTATCACTCGAGCTCGTGCGATCCGTGCCCGGTGGCCGATCCGTACAGGATGCGCAGGCGACGGCGAACAGAACCGCGAACAGGCAATGGGTGACGCTCACGGCCACGACGCATAGCAGCCGCCCGCACCCGTCGATCGTGACCAATTCGCTACCGAATTGCTCGGCTACGAAACCAGCATGACCATTTCGTTACCGGGTGCAGGGTGGCTTGCGACGCCCGCTCGCGCGCTGATAGCAACGACGCATGCAAGTTCGAAAAGTCCAGCTCTGCTTCGTTCGTACGCTGCTCGCAGCGCCGCTGATCGCAGCCAGTGGCCCGTCCCAGGCAGCGGACGCGAACTGGGTTCATCCCATGAACCAGGCAATCACGTACTACATGCCCGGACCACCGCCGGGTCCGGAGCTCGGGTTCTGTCGAGTGGAGACGAAGATTGCATCGGAGCCGTCCGGAGCCGTAGCGACGATTCGCCCGATTCGTAGCAGCGCGTGCAAGCCCGGTTCGCGCGGCGCATGGGTGCAAGTGGTTGCCGTCGATCCCGGAGTCCAGCTCGTCAACGGGCCGTGGGGGGACTCCACGGACGATTGGCCGGGCATGAGCGTGGGGCCGAGCGGTCTGCCGGCGTTCGGTGCGCACTTTGGTGCCGTCAACGCGTTTGGTTACACGCTCACGTGGAGCGTTGCGTTTGTCCAATAGCTCGTCGCGATTGCTCCGACTTTCATGCGCCGTGGTCGCGTTTTGGGCGCTGAGCAGCGACGCGGTCAACGTGGCAGTCGCGCGCGGATCGGAAGTCCGCGATCCGCAGATCCGAGCGCGGCTACGAGCAAAGTTCGCGCGGCACAAACAGCGAGCCCACCAGGAGCTGCGCGCGCGTCTTCCGAAGCCACACTTGCCCGAAGCCGAGCGCTCGGCCTGGATCGCGCGCTGGAACCGTATGCGTGCGTGTGCAGCGGCGCACGGGTTCGAGGGCGTCTCTGTCGTCGAGCCCACTTATGGAAACGGCAAGACGCCGATGCCGAACGTCGACATGGACCGGCCCAATGCCGCAGCCGCCCTCGCGGCGTGTCCATTCGAGACGACCGCGGGTCGCTAACGGCGGGGTTGT
This sequence comes from Polyangiaceae bacterium, assembly GCA_035318565.1. Taxonomy (GTDB): domain Bacteria; phylum Myxococcota_A; class Polyangia; order Polyangiales; family Polyangiaceae; genus DATDJP01. The sequence goes on along the minus strand of DATHEN010000311.1, from coordinate 558 downwards.
TCGTGGCGGGGGCCGGCCTGCGGGCGGATAGCCGTCTTGCCTCACATTCGGGGCTTGCACACGGCGGCGGCCGCCCCGACACTGCCATTCGAGGAGGTTTCTCGAATGGCGCTCTACCTGACGGCGAAGTTTCACGTTCACCCGCACAAGACACAGGAGTTCGGGCCGATAGGCCGCCGGGTCTGCGACATCATCGTGAAGCGGGCCGGCTGGCGCCTGCTCGCGGCGTTGAGTCCGGTCACGGGCCGCTTGAATGAATGCGTGCATCTCTGGCAGATCCCCGATGCGAATGCGCTGGCCGCGCTGCCGGGGTTGCTGAAGCCAGAGGACTACGAGGCTGCTGGCCAATTTGCGGAGTGTGTCAGCGGGGAGGACTATCAGATCCTGTCCGCGCTCGAATACCATCCTCAACTCGGCTGAGGGCTGTGACTGCGCTTTCGACCCACGAAAGGATCGGTCCTTACCGGCTGGAACGCGAGCTGGGGGAGGGGGGCGGAGGCATCGTGTATCTGGCGCGCCGCGAGCCAGGCGGCGAAAGGGCCGCGTTGAAAACCGTCC
>DATHEN010000310.1:0-4983 GCA_035318565.1 Polyangiaceae bacterium | reverse complement strand
CGCCCTCGGACATGAAGTACCGGAACGCTTCGACTGGCCGCTCTTGGCCCGCAATCCCGCAGAGTTTTGGGAGCGCTGGAACACGTACGTCGCCAGCTGGTTCACTCGGTTTGTCTTCGTCCCCATCGCCAAGAGCAAGCGCCGTTTGCACACGAGCACCTCGATGCGTTACACCATCGCAACCCTCGTGACGTTCGCCGCAGTCGGGCTCGCGCACGAATATGCGCTGCTATTGCAATATGGCCGCGCGCGCGGGGCGCCCAGTTTAGCGTTCCTGTTTGCGGCGTTCGTGCTCGTGGGCTGGAAGGCAGCGAGCAGCAGGCTGCGCCGAATGCTGCACATCAGCGGAGATGCGCGCGAATCGCCCGTAGTTCGGCTCTCTGCTCGTCTCGTGTTCGCGCCGCTGTTTTTGGTGTTCGCCTGCCTGGCGCTGCCGGCGCTCTCGGGGAACGCTTTTCCCGGCGCCGTCGGCCGCGCGCTGCGATCCAACGCAGAGCTTGCATTGGCGCAATAGTCCAGCGCTTCTATCCGCACACACGAGGCATTCGCTGCTGCTTCCAGAGAGCACCGCGACCCAGCCTGCGAGTCAGCGAAGCTCATCGCCCCACAAAAGCAACAAGAGCACCGAAGCCCGGGAGCTTACCCGGGCTTCGGCTGGCGCTTGGTTTCGTGTGGTCGGGGAGGGTTCTCTCAGTGGTGAAACCAAGTGGTGATGGGGTAAGCCCACTTGCTCCAGCACTGTTTGGTGCCGTCGGTGATTTTCGTTCCAGTCCCGTACGTATCGCAGATGGTGCAGGTCTTGGTGCAGCCGCCGGTGCTCGTGCACCTCGATCCATCGCAGGTGGTGGCGTTATAGGCGTAGCTCTTGGTCTCTGTATGAGATGCCGTGCAGATCTGGACGTTCTGCTGAACGGTGGCGGCGCACTTCTTTGGAAGCTGCGTCCAGCCGTTGCCTGCCTTTTCGCTGCCACTCATGCCGATACGGCTCGAATGAGCCTTCGTGAAAGCATACTTTTCGTCGGAGTCTTGCGTGGGGCGGTCGATTTTCGTCACCGCATCGGTATACGTGTAGCCCTGGACGCTGCTCGAGACGAGGTCCTCGCACTCGTCCTGGCTCGGCGTAAACGGGCAAGTGCTGCTGTCGGTGTCGTCCGCGCATGACCGCGTATCCGACAGGCTATTGTAATCAGACTGGCAGTAGTACGCCTGCGGCTGGTTCTGGATGAAGAGGTTGCCCCAGAAAGCGCCTTCCTTCTCGTTGTAGTAGGAGGAGCCCGAGCAAGAGTCCGTGGCACAAGACGTGTTGTCGCCGAGTCCGGCTCCGCCGATGAAGATCTGCTGGCCAACACCCGCTGGTTTGTAGTGCGCCATCAGACATGCCGAAATTTTTTCTTCGCAGGCTTGCCCGCACGCGGCCACGCTCGAGCTGTACCACTCTGGAGCCAAGCCGATCTGGCCCGTATAGGTGTACGACGTGCCGGCGCTGTCCTTGCGGGTGATGGACTGAGTGGGCGATAGAGCACACCGAATCATGTAGCTCACGAGCATCCGACCGTTGGCGCTGTTCATCATGTCGCCGCCGTTCGGAATAATCTGATAGTTGGTTCCGCTCACGGTCAACAGGCCGTTCATGCTGACCAGGCCGTTCATGCTCATCCCGCCGTTCATGCTCGGCAGGCCGTTCAGGGTCCGGAGGCCGTTCGTGCTCGTCAGGCCGTTTATGCTGACCAGGCCGCTGATAGTCGTCAGGCCGTTCATGGTCGTCAGGCCGTTCGCGCTCGTCAGGCCGTTCATGCTCGTCAGGCCGTTCACGCCTGTCAGGCCATTCATGCCCGTCAGGCCGTTCAAGCTAGACAGGCCGTCCACCGTCACCAGATTCGAGTCAGAACTGATGACGTTATCGGTCTGTCCTTGATCTGGCGCGGAACCGCACCCCGTCATAATGACTGAAAAAACAAATCCTAATGATGCGGTTCTGAGCGTATTCATTGCTGTTGGTGCTCCGATAACACGAAGGAGAAAAATTCAGGGTCGCTGCCAGAAGCACGAAGAGCGCCAGGCAGCCGCAATCGGAAGCAAGTTCTCTAAGCACCTTGAAACTCGAGGAATATGATGTGAGCCGCGGTCGGCGAAAAGACCACAAAGCATCCGATGCGAATACACACGAAGTGTTGCGTTTGGATCAACACGTGTTGCTTCGAGCTAACGGGCCTGTGGCAGGCCTTGACGCCGTTTCCGGTACAGCGTTTGCGGGCAGCCTCTACTCGGCCGGCGGCGCGGCCGACGCCGCAGCCTGGACGCAGCCGAGCACGCTGGCGTCCTGATCCCGATAGCCGATCCCGATAACCGATCCCGATTTGGATTGGACCGTTCGTTCCGCTCGGTCTCGGAAATCGGAATCCGACTCGGGATCGGAAATCCGACTCGGGATCGGTCTCCTTCTTTTACCCCTCCCATTCGGGAAACGGCAGCAAGCCCGTTAGCCAAGGTGGACGCCTGGGGTTCGAATCTCTTTTTCGGCTCTAACGACCTTGCATGATCGGTTCACCAGCGCGTCTATCCGCACTCGGGGTAGCGATGACGGCAATGATCGACTTCTCCACATCGCAAAACGCCGCGCAAATAGAGGTGGGAATGAGGGGTGCTCGGCACGCCAATTTTGACCGCCGGAACTGGCGCGATCGCGCCGGATGTGTCCGTCCGCCGGACCGCAGTCGTGAGGGCCCCGACTTTCCGCCGGAGCGCGGGCAAGATGCTGCGGCATGGAACGGTGGACGGCCGAAGAAGCACGTAAGACGCTGCAGCATTGGAAGCAGAGCGGGCAATCAGCGGAGGCATACGCGCGGGCGCGTGGATTCAGCTCGCAGCGGCTATGGTGGTGGAAGAAGCGATTGGGGACGTCGCCGCGCGAGCGCGAGGGCGGAGCGGTGCCGACGTTGGTTCCGATGCGGGTCCGAATTCCCGAGCCGCCTATTCATGTAGAGCACGCGGTGTCGATCCGTGTTCGGGGTGGATTGTCAGTTGAGATCGATGCATCACACGTATCCCCGGCTTGGGTCGCGGAACTCGTCACCGAACTCGCGAGCAAGTAGGTGCTGCTTCTACCGCGCGCCGTGCGCGTGTACGTGGGCACGGAGCCGGTGAATCTGCGCAAGTCGTTCGACGGACTCTCGAACGAAGTGCGCGAGGTGCTGCGGCGTGATCCATTGAACGGGCACGTGTTTGTTTTCCTGAACCGCCGAAGAACGATGGTGAAGCTACTGCTGTGGACGCGCGGGGGATTCACGATCGTGCACAAGCGGCTCGAGCGTGGAACATTTTCTTTTCCGAAGCGCGTGACCAGCGGAGTGAGCAGCGTGGAGCTCGACGTGCATGAGCTGTCGATGTTGCTCGAGGGGATCGATGGTGCTGCGCTGCGCACGTCGAAGCGTTGGGAACCGCCGGCGCACACTCGGTCAACGCATTCGTAAAGTTACTGATCGTACGTAGCGCGTACGATTCTGCTTGCATGGCACGATCTCTGCTGCGTAGACGCTGATGTGTGAGCAGGACGTCGGCGCGAAAAGGTGACGAGCAGCGCGGCCCCGTGCTCGACGTGCTGCGCGATCTCCTCAGTGAGGGTCGCAACGACGACGTGCTCTCGATCGTCGAGAAACTCGTCGCACGCAACCACCAGCTTGAGCAGCGGCTTTCGGAAGTCCTGGCAGGCCGCAAGAAGAACGAAGGCATCTCGAATGCACAGCTGCTGCTGTTTCTCGATGCTTTGGCGACTGTTGCCGAGAGCGAGGACGGCAGCGATGCTGAGCGAACTCGCGCGAACGAGAACCTTCGCAGCGTAGCTGGCATCGACGAGGCTGCCGCCGAAGAGCTCGCGAACAAGCCGATCAAGGAGCCAAAGGCGCAGCCGTCACTCAGGAAGCCCGCGCCACCTCACCTGCGTCGCATTGACAATCCCATCCCGGTGCCGCAGCCGGAGCGGCCGTGCCCGACGTGTGGAGTCGAGCGGGCGTGTATCGGTCACGACGTCACTGAGGTGATCGAGCTCATCCCAGCGGAGGTCGTGGTGCGCCGCGACCGCCGCGAGAAGCTCGCCTGCAACGTTTGCGAAGGCGAACTCGTGCGTGCGCCCGTGGGCGACAAGGTCGTCGCCGGCGGCAAGCTCGGCACGAGGTTGGTGTCGGAGCTCGTGACTGACAAGTATCGCGACGGCTTGCCTCTGCATCGCCAGAAGCAACGCTTCGCGCGCATGGGATTCGACGTCAGCGTCTCCACGCTCGCCGATCAAGTGACGTGGGCGACGGACTTGCTGAAACCGCTCTGGCGCGCAGCGATCGCGCGTGTGCTCGGAGCGATGGTGATGCATCTCGATGGTACGAGCTTGCCCGTACTCGATCGCGACGCGCCCGGCGGCAAGAAGCTCGGCACACTGTGGGGCTACGTTGGCGATCGCGACACGGCCCTGTACCTGTACGCATCGACCGGGAAGAAAACCGGACAGCGCCCTGGCGAGCTCGGTCCAGAGGACATGCTCAAGCTGCGCAACGGGTACACGGTCGCGGACGCCGCAAGCACATTCGATGCGAGCTTCAAGCGCGAAGAGCTCATCGAATGCGGCTGCAACATGCACGCTCGCCGTTACTTCGTGAAAGCGCTCGACGGCGGGGACAAGCGCGCGGCGCTGCCACTCGCCGCGTACAAGAAACTCTATGACATCGAAGCGGGCATCGCGACTGCTCACGCTGAAGCCAAGCTTGCAGAACGACAGCAGCGAAGTCGTCCAGTCTTCGATGAGCTCGTCGCGTGGGCGAAGGTACATCAGCCGCACGAGCCGCCAACATCCCCGCTTGGCGCTGCGCTCCGATATTTAATCAATCATCAACTCGCGCTCGGTCGTTTTCTCGAAGATGGTGTAATTCCGTTCGACAACGGCATCGTCGAACGGCTGCACGTGCGCGCGGCTTTGACGCGCAAGAACTTCCTGTT